>DAIUET010000013.1:0-8702 GCA_036845045.1 Gemmatimonadaceae bacterium
CCTCTGGCCTCTGGCCTCTGGCCTCTGGCCTCTGGCCTCTGGCCTCTGGCCTCTGGCCTCAAGCCTCTAGCCTCTAGCCTCTAGCCTCTAGCCTCTAGCCTCTAGCCTATCTTTTCGGCTTCAGGCTCCGCTCAAAGATATCGAAGATCCGGCGGTATTCGTCAGTCCACGAATCCGGCCGCACGAACCCATGGTTCTCCACCGGATACGAGGCGAGCTCCCAGCCCGTCTTGCCCAGCTCGATCAGCCGCTGCGTCAGCCGGACGATGTCCTGGTAGTGGACGTTGGTGTCCACCATGCCGTGCAGCATGACGAGCGGATCCTCGAGCCCTTCGGCGAAGAAGATCGGTGAGGAACGGCGGAAGGACAGCGTGTCATCCTGCGGCAGGTTGAGGATGCGGCCCGTGTAGCCATGGTTGTAGTGCGCCCAGTCGGTCACCGAGCGGAGCGCCGCACCGGCGCCGAATTCCTTCGGGGCGGTGAACAGCGCCATGAGCGTGATGAACCCGCCGTAACTCCCCCCATAGATCCCGACGCGTTCGGCCGGGATGCCGAATTGCCGGCGCAGGTAACGGGATCCATCCACCTGGTCCTGCAGGTCGCGCCCACCCATCCACCGGTAAATGGCCGTGCGCCAGTCACGGCCATATCCAGCCGACGCCCGGTAGTCGATATCGAGGACGACGTACCCCTTCGACGCCAGGAAGTGGTGGAACATGTATTCGCGCGAATAGCTCGACCAGAAGTTGTGCACGTTATGCAGGTAGCCGGCGCCATGCACGAAAATGACGGCGGCCCCGTTAGGCCGCGCGCCGACATCGCGTGGCCGGTAGATGCGGGCCGGCACCTGCACGCCATCCGACGCCGGGATCCGGACGATCTCGGGCTTGAGCCAGGGATGGCTCAGCCACTCCGGCGTAGGAGACGTCGTCAACTGCGCGAGCGTGGTGTTCGCCTGGTAGGGCGCCACATGCAGCTCCGGCGGGCGGTTCGCCTGCGAGTACACATCCGCGATCAGCTGACCATTGGGTGAGACCACCACCGTATGGCCCCCGACCTGTGTCGTTATGCGTTCGGCGGGCCCGCCGGCGACCGGCATCCGGTAGAAGTGCCGCTCGAACGGAGAGACTTCGCTCGTGTGCAGCTCGAAGAACCGGCGGTCGGCGGAGATGCGGACATCCTCGACTTCCCATTTCCCTTTCGTGAGCTGCTGCCGGCCCGACCCGTCGTCGTTCATCGTGTAGAGGTGGGCGTACCCGTCCGCCTCGCTCACCAGCCACACCTTGTCGGTCCCCGGGATGAACCCGCCGCACGGATAGCACGGTCCTCCCACCCAGGCCGAGTCCTTCAGCACGTCGACGGTCGTCAGGCGGCCGTCCCGGGCGTCGATGCGATGGAGGTACCGCTCCTTGAAGTCCTTCCGCTCGGCGAACAACAGGGCCTGCGTCCCGTCGTCATTCCAGCCCAGGACGGCGGTGATCGAGGGGACTTCGGTCGAGTCACGGGGGATCGGCCCGAGCCAGTGCACGTCGCCCGACGGGAGCGACATGAAGGCGGCGCGCCCGCCGTTCTGCACATCGCCTACCTTGGTGCGCACCGTGAGGTCCTCGGTATAGCCGTGAAGCGTGATCCAGTTGGGCACGATCGTCTGGCGTGCGCCGGGTGTCTGGATCGTGGTCGTCACGATCAGCGCGTTGCCCGCCGGCGACACCGTCAGCCCGGTCACGCGCTCGTTAGGGCCGAGGTAGAGGGTCTTCGTGCGGGTGCTGTCGCGCCAGGCGCGCTGGGCGCGGGTGATGGAGTCCTGGCGGACGCGATCGCGGATCACGCCGAAGAGCTCCTTCTGCTGCGCCTCGAGGGCGACGCGCTGTTTCTCGGTCGTGCGCGGGTCGGCGGGCGCCGGGCCGGGGCGGATGTCGGTGACCTGGCGGATCAGCGGAGAATCCAGGTCGAGGGACATGACGTTCGTGCCGTCGCGCAGGAAATAGACACGGTTGGCGCCGGCGGCAAAGGTCGGGTTGCTCTCTGTGATGGCGGGGGTGTCGGTCAGGCGCCGGGTGCCGCCGCCGCGCAGGTCCACCAGGTACAGGTCGCCGTTGTAGGAGACGACTCGCCGGGCGCCGTCACGGGAGAGCGCGCCGGGGGCTAGCGACGGTCCGACCGAGTCCATGTGGGCGTCGGTAACGCGCTCGGGCCGGGCACCGGCCTGGGCGCGAACCCGATACGGCTTCATCGTCTCGCGCCAATCGGTGCCCGGCGGCAGCCAGTTGAAGTAGATGAATTCGCCGTCAGGCGTGAAGCGCGGGTTCTGGGGCTCGCGGCCGTAGACCTCGGGCCCGCGCATGATGTTGGGGATACTCAGCTCAAACCGGCTCTGAGAGTATGCCGCAGTCGCGAGCAGCAGCGCACTCGCGAGAACAAGTGATGTTTTGTTCATGG
This sequence comes from Gemmatimonadaceae bacterium, assembly GCA_036845045.1. Taxonomy (GTDB): domain Bacteria; phylum Gemmatimonadota; class Gemmatimonadetes; order Gemmatimonadales; family Gemmatimonadaceae; genus JABWBJ01. Next base: position 2,440 of record DAIUET010000013.1, read on the forward strand.
TCTTGAAAACCATTGAACCACAGAGGAACACAGGGGGCACAGAGCGGAACCCCTGCCCTCAATGGCTTCCTGGAGGTTGTCGAGCCTTCTGGAGTAAGCAACCGGCGCCCGTCAGAATGTGGGGCTTGTCCGGGGTGCTGGCTACTGCGGCTGAAGCAAGGCGACGGAGCCGCGTGGCGTCCCTGGGAAAATAAAAGCGGCGACGTCCTGTGGACCGTCGCCGCTTCTCACACTGGACTGCTGGCCGCCGTGTTACGGCTTCCGCGCGGCCTCGTTGGCGTAGATCGCGATTTCCACGCGCCGGTTCTGCGCCTGGCCCGTTTCCGTGTCGTTGGATGCAATCGGCTCCGTTTCGCCACGCCCGGTTGCACGGAGACGGCTGTTATTCACGCCCTCGCGCACCAGGAATAGCTGTGCCGACTGGGCCCGCCGCTCCGACAGGCTCATGTTGTAGGAGTCGGAGCCCGTCGCATCGGTATGCCCGACGATGAGGACGTCCGTGTTGGGATACTTGTCCAGGCTCTGTGCCAGCGAGCGCAGGTTCTGCGCGGCCGTGGGCTTCACCACGTCGGAATCGAAGTCAAAGAGCAGGCCTGACGCGAACGACACCGCGATGCCTTCACCGACGCGGGTGACCGTGGCGCCAGGGATGTTCTGCTGGAGCTCCTTGGCCTGCTGGTCCATCTGGTGACCGATGACGGCGCCGGCGGCACCCCCGACCACCGCACCGATGATGGCGCCACGCGCGGTGGAACCGGTCTGGTTGCCGATGATCCCACCCACGGCGCCCCCGGCGGCGGCGCCAATGACGGCGCCCTTCTCCCGGTTCCCCCAGGACGCGCAGGCAGACAGCTGCAGGACGATGACAGCGATGAGCGCCGTGGCCGGCGCGAGACGATACGTGTGCATTAGACGGACCTTGCGAAGATGACGCTGGTCATACCCCCTTCGTGCGAATCCGATTCCTGAGGGTTCACCTTACAGCTGGTACAGGTTTGCAGAATGCGAGCGGTACCAACGGCAATTCCGCTCCACGAGGAGGGTGCCTGAGGCCTCGCGGTCTCCGCCATCGTCCGGGAGCCCGCGTCCTTACCGACTGATGCCGAGCCTGTCTACGAACGCGTCCCACGCCGGCATCGCCATCATGGCGGGATCCATCGCCATGCCGAAAAGCCCGCCGACCTTGGCGTAAGAGTACGGCAACGCGGCGTCGCGTTCGTCGCGGGCCCGCTCGAGCCACGCCCACGCGTTGTCGATGTCCCCGATGCGGCTGTACACCTGCGCGATGAGGAACGCGCGCACGTACTGGTTCCTGGAGCGCTCCAGGAGGTCGGCGAGAATAACGCGCGCTTCATCGTTGCGGCCGAGATGGCCGAACCCGGAGGCGAGCGTGGCGAGCATCCACGAGGCGCTGCCGGAGATCGCGACGGCACGCTCGAGTGCTCTCACGCCCTCCTCGGGACGGTCGAGCCAGACGTATACCTGACCCAGCAGCCAGTGAGCCATGAGGAAATTGGCGTCCAGTTCCAGCGCATGCTCGAGTCGGGCGGCTGCCTCCTCGTATCGATTGGCGCACAGGTACATCCATCCGAGGTGTGCGTTGGCGAACAGGGACAGGGGCTCGATCCGGACCGCCTCTTCGTCTGAGGCGATGGCCCCGTCGACATCGTTGTGCGCCACCAGCGCGGACGCATACCAGTAGCGCGCGGGAACGTAGGTGGGCTTGATCGCGATCGCACGTTCGAAGGCGCGCCGGGCCGCGCCGAGGTCCCAGTCGTAGGACAGCTGGACGAAGCCTAACGCGTTGTGCGCCTCGGCGAGGTTGGGATCGATCGCGAGGGCCCGCTCGGCCGCGGCGCGTGCTCGCGGCATGCTGTCGTGGGACCGCGTGAACCCGTAGAACCCGAGAAGCCCGTGTACGTCGGCCACCCCGGCGTGCGCCAGGGCAAAGTCAGCGTCCATGGAGAGTGCCGCCTCGAAGCACTTCAGCGCCTTGAACAACCCGAGGCCCCGTTGGGCCCAGAAGTGCCGCCCCTGCAGGTAGAGCTGGTAGGCCTCGGTACTTTCGGTGGACGGCTTCACCAGTTGCGCCTGGCCGCCGCCGGCGAGCCGTACCTTGAGTTTCTCCGCGATCGTGCGTGCGATCTCGTCCTGGACCTCGAACACATCGTCGAGCTTCCGGTCGAAGCGTTCGGACCAGAGATGATAGCCGTCGGCCGCATTGATGAGCTGCGCAGTAATGCGCAGCCGGTCGCCCGACTTGCGCACGCTGCCCTCGAGCACCGTGCGCACATTCAGCTTTTCCGCCACGACGCGGAGGTCCTCGTTCCTTCCCTTGAACGCGAAAACAGACGTCCTGGCCGCCACGCGAAGATCCGGCAACTGCACCAGCGCGTTGATGATCTCCTCGGTAATGCCGTCACTGAAGTACTCGTTGTCGGCGTCGGCGCTCATGTTCGCGAACGGCAGCACGGCGAGGGATTGTTCGGCCCGCGACGGTGTGCTGCCGGGCGACTGGACCCTGCGAAGCAGGTCCACCAGCTGGCTGCCGTTCGCAAAACGATCGGCGGGCTCCCGCGCCAGGAGTTTCGCGATGGCCTGGCCGACTGGAGTGGGCACGTTCTCCCGCGACCTGGTCACGTCCGGCGGGGACATGCTGAAGCGCCTGGCAATGACGGCCTGCAGGGTCGAGCCGGTGAACAGCTGCTCCCCGGTCAACAGCTCGTAGAAGACGCAGCCTAACGAAAACAGGTCGCTCCGACCGTCGATGACGTGATCGCCGACGGCCTGCTCGGGACTCATGTAGGCGGGCGTCCCAATTGCCACGCCCACCTGGGTCATGGTCGCGTCCTGCGTCCCGGCCGACACGGCTTTCCCGATGCCGAAGTCGGCGACGAGCGCATGCCCATCGTGCAGCAGGATGTTCTCGGGCTTGATGTCCCGGTGCACCACGTCCCGCCGATGGGCATAGTCCAGCGCATCAGCCACCTCGCCCACGATGCGAATGGCCTCGTCGACGGGGAGCTGTCGCTCCCGCCGCAGGCGGTCCCGCAGCGAGTCGCCCTCGACCACCGGCATCACGTAGTAGAGGAATCCGGCTGCTTCACCGGAATCGAAGAGCGGCAGGATGTGCGGGTGCGTCAATCCCGCGGCCAGCCTGATCTCGCGCAGGAAGCGGTCCGACCCGACCTCGGAAGCGAGGTCCGGCCGCAGCACCTTCAGCGCCACCCGGCGATGGTGTCGCAGGTCGTGCGCGAGGAAGACGGTCGCCATCCCTCCGCTCCCGAGTTCCCGCTCGATCCGGTAGCGATCAGCGAGAGCCGCGTAGAGCTTCTCGATGGCGATGGGCACCTTCGGTGTGGAGCCGCGCGGCTCAGTCGCCGGCGACGGCAGTCCGGGGTTCGAACGGCACTTCGGTCGACACCGCCGGCATCCGGCCGGACACCACGCTGTACCACACCCTGGCGCTGTCGGCGATGATGATGATGACGGAGATCATGAAGAACGCCGCCACGGCCGCGTCGATCCGGTCGTTCAGGATGAAGCGTTGCGCGACGTCGGCGCTGGGGATGCCGGCGGGGAGGTTGCCCGCCGCGAGCGTGGATTCGTAGAGGTTGGCCCGGGCCAGGAAGCCGAGCTTCGGGTCCGGCGAGAACATCTTCTGCCACCCGGCGGTCATGGTGACGATCACCACCCAGATGAGCGGCGCGATGGTGATCGGCGCGTACCTCGCCTTGCCCATCCTGATGATGACGGTCGTCCCGACGCACAGCGCCACCGCCGCCAGCAGCTGGTTGGCGATGCCGAACAGCGGCCAGAGCGTATTCACGCCGCCTAACGGGTCTATGACGCCCTGGTAGAGGAAGTATCCCCACATCATGACGAAGATCGCGCTGGTGATGACCACGCCGGGATACCACGACACCTTGCCGAGAGGCGCCCACGCGTGCTTGAGCAGGTCCTGCAGCATGAACCGGCCGACCCGCGTGCCGGCGTCCAGCGTGGTCAGGATGAACAACGCCTCGAACATGATCGCGAAGTGGTACCAGAGCGCGAGCGCGGTCGGCCCGCCGAGCACGCCCGAGAAGAGGTGCGCCATGCCGACGGCCAGGCTGGGCGCGCCGCCGGTGCGGGACAGCAGCCGTTCCTCCCCGATATTCTCGGTCAGTTGCCGGAACGCCTCGGGATCGAGCACGAATCCCCAGTTGCGGATCGCTTCCGCCGCCGACTCGGGAGTCGTCCCGATGATGCCGGCCGGCGAGTTGATCGCGAAGTATTCGCCGGGGGTGAGCACGCAGGCCGCGATGAGCGCCAGGATGGCGACCAGCGACTCGGTCAGCATGGCGCCGTAGCCGATGAACCGCGCGTCGGGCTCGCGCTGCAGGAACTTGTGGGTGGTGCCCGACGCGATGAGCGAGTGGAAGCCGGAAATCGCCCCGCAGGCGATGGTGATGAAACAGAAGGGAAAGAGCTTCCCGGCGAAGACGGGTCCCGTGCCATCGATGAACTGGGTGACGGCCGGCATCTGCATCGGCGGCAGGACGATGAGAACGCCTAACGCCAAGGCCACGACGACGCCGATCTTGACGAACGCCGACAGGTAGTCGCGCGGGGCCAGCAGGAGCCAGACCGGCAGCACCGACGCCGCGAAGCCGTAGATCATGATCAGCACGGCCAGGTTCGCGCGGCTCAGCGTGAACATCGGGGCCAGCGCCGGGTTCTCCGACACCATCCGGCCGACGTACAGCGCAACGACGAGCAGCACCAGCCCGATCGTCGTCGCCTCCAGGACGCGATGCGGGCGGATCCACCGCATGTAGCCGCCCATGATGAGCGCGATGGGGATCGTCAGGCCCACGGTGACGACGCCCCAGGGACTCTCGCCAAGCGCGTTCACGACTACCAGCGCCAGCACCGCGATGAGCACGATCATGATCCCGAGGACGGCAACCAGCGCCGTGAATCCGGCCACGGGTCCGATCTCCTCCTTGGCCATCTGGCCGAGGGACTTGCCGTTCCGGCGAAGCGACGAGCAGAGAATGACAAAGTCCTGAACGGCGCCGCCGAGCGCGACGCCGACGATGATCCAGATGGCGCCGGGGAGGAAACCGAACTGCGCGGCGAGCGTTGGCCCGACGAGCGGGCCGGGCCCGGCGATCGCCGCGAAGTGATGCCCGAAGACGATCCACCGGTTCGTCGGCACGTAGTCGCGGCCGTCATTCAACCGCTCGGCGGGCGTGGCGCGGTTGGCGTCGAGCGCGAAGACCTTGGCCGCGATGATGCGGCTGTAGAAACGGTAGGCGACGAGGTAGGTGCAGACCGCTGCGGTCACGAGCCAGGCAGCGCTGACCTGTTCACCGCGGCCGAGGGCCATGACGCCGAAGGCACCGGCGCCGGCGAGTGACACGAGGACCCAGATCAGGATAGAGAGGGGCTTTGGCATGTCAGGAGGTTCGGGCTGCGTACTGATTGCTGCTTGCTGCTGCTGATACTGCGTGCTGGTGCTGGTGCTGGTTCCCACCGGAACCGACCGAACTTGGGCCCGCGTTCAGCGGTGGTCAACGCTCAATTGTCAGCGGCAGTCTCCCGGAAACGCAGGTGGGCTCCTGTTTTGCGCCACCGGCGAGGCCCTTACCTTTCGGCTTCTTCGGGAGGCATGTGAAACGACGACTTCTGATCGCGACATTGGTCCTGGCCGGGTGCGGTGGTGGGCGGAGCGTGCCGCCATCGGCGGCGGCTCCGGAAGCACCGCTGAATTCCTTCGCCGCGACGCGACTGATCGTGCTGCCGGCGCAGCGCGCCGGCGATGCGATCGGATGGGGCGCGAAGGCAGGCGAACCACGCGTCGTCTTCGCCGTATTCGACTCGTCGCTCGAGTCGGCGGTCCGGGAAAAGGGACTGACCTCGTGGGTGTTGGCGAGCGACCTCGCGCGTACCGCACGCCGGAATCCGACCTACGCCACCAATCCCGCCGACATCCGTGCCGGCGACGCGGTCCGCTTCCTGGAGCGGCAACGCGACGAGAACATTCCGGAGCCGGTCGCCAGCCAATTGCGCACGCTGGCCGGCTTCCACGATGCTCGTTATGCGCTCATTCCCGTCGAGGTACGATTCGAGGCCGGGAGCGCACCGAACACCGGTCGGGGCGTGGTGCGCATGGCCGTCCTCGACGTCCGGGGTTCGCGTCTCGTGTTCCTGGGCGACATCACCGGTGCTGACGCGGCCGACTACACCCCCGCCCTCGTCGCTGCCCTCGCGCGCCG
>DAIUET010000013.1:8802-18702 GCA_036845045.1 Gemmatimonadaceae bacterium
ATCGGACCCGACATCACCGAAGCCACGCTCGCCGTGCTCGACGCCGCGGGCGCGGATTTCGACTGGGACCGGCAGGTGGCCGGTGCGGCCGGCGTCGAGCAGAAGGGCAACCCGATGCCTGACGAGACGCTCGAGTCGATCCGCCGGACGCGCCTCGCCCTGAAAGGCCCGCTCGAGACGCCCGTCGGGGAAGGGTACCGCTCGGTCAACGTCGCGCTGCGCCAGACGTTCGACCTGTACGCCAACGTGCGCCCGGCGCGCGACATCGTGCCCGGCGGCCGCTACGACGGCGTGGACATCGTGATGATCCGCGAGAACACCGAGGGACTGTACGCGGGGCTCGAGCATTACATCCGCATCGGCGACGATCCGCAGGCGGCCGCCGAATCGATCGCGCTCATCACCCGCGTCGGATCGGAACGGGTCGTCCGGTATGCGTTCGACTATGCGGTGCGCCACGGCCGCAAGAAAGTCACGCTGGTCCACAAGGCGAACATCCTGAAGTACTCGCAGGGGCTCTTCCGCTCGGTCGGACAGAAAATCGCGAAGGAGTACGAGGGGAAAGTCGCGTTCGACGAGCGCATCATCGACGCGGCCGCGATGCAGCTCGTGATCGACCCCAATCGCTTCGACGTCATCGTTACCACGAACCTCTTCGGGGACATCCTGTCCGACCTCGTGTCGGGACTGACCGGTGGACTCGGCCTGGCGCCCGGGGCGAACATCGGACGGGACGCGGCCATCTTCGAGGCGGTCCACGGCACTGCGCCGGACATCGCGGGGCAGGGCGTGGCGAATCCCTCGGCGCTGCTGCTGGCGGCCTGCCTCATGCTTGATCACGTCGGCGATCGCTTCCGCGCCGACCGGATCCGCCGCGCCATCGAGTCGACGATCCGCGGGGGACAGGGCCTGACGAAGGACCTCGGGGGCTCGGCCACCACCAAGGAATTCGCCGACGCCGTGATCGCGCATCTGGCATGAGGGTCGAGGGTCGAGGGTCGAGGGTCGAGGGTCGAACGGCCGTGAGCGGGGTGCGCGTCTTCCACGTATCGGACCTCCACTTCGGACGGCCAGTCGACGCCGCGCTGATCGAGGGGATCGAAGAGCACATCGCCCGCGACCGCTACGACGTCATCGCTGTGAGCGGAGACCTTTCCCAGCGAGCGCGGGCTGGCGAGTTCCAGCGGGCGAGCGTGTTCCTCCGCGACGCCGCCCGGGTGAGCAAGGTGATCACCGTCCCCGGCAACCACGACGTGGCGTGGTGGCGGTCGCCCCTGATGATCCGCGGTGCGGAGACGATCTACGAGCCGTACCGTCGTTATGTGAGCGAGGAACTGGAGCCGGTGCTGCGCGTGCCCGGCGCCACGCTGGTGGGACTCAATACCGCGCAAGGCGTGAGCCGCCGGACGCTGACGTGGAACCTGCGCGACATCTCCATCATCGGTGACCTGCGCCGGAGCCAGGTGGAACGCGCCGCGGCGGAGTTCGAGGCATCGCCGCCGGGAGACGCGCGGGTCATCGTGATGCACCACAACCCGGTGAAGGGGGAATTGTCGGGACGCCACGGCCTCAAGCACACGCGCCGGATCCTGGGTGCGTTCGCCAATCTCGGCGTCGACGTGGTGTGCTGCGGCCACGACCACCAGGAGGCCGTGCACTTCGTCGAGCACACGAAGCGTGGCACGGTGATCTCGACCGCGGGGACGGTGTCGAATCGGTCGCGCGGAGGGCGTCCGTCTTCCGTGAACGTGGTGACGATCGGTATCACCGCGATCGAAGTGCGGACGCTGGTCTGGTCGTCCAGTGATCGGGTGTTGGCTGATGGTCCGCACCGGGTCTTCGACCGGCACCCTGATCCCTGAGTACCGGTGATCCGGCTGGAGAGTGCCCGCGCATCCGGCGCTCACCACTCAGCATTAGCTTTGGTTTCGTGATGCGCCCCCTTCTTACGACCCTCGCGATCGCCGGCCTGGCGGGCCTGACCTGGCTCGGGCTGCGTGGCGCCGGCCCGCTGCCGCCGGTCGCCCCACTGCTCGACCCGGTCAATGGGGCCTGGGGGGCGGCGCGCGTCGACTTTCCCGACCGCGACGACGTGCGGATCCCCAACCTGGCCGCGCCGGTCGAGATCCGGTACGACCGGCGCGGCGTCCCGCATATCTTCGCGACCTCGTCGCTGGACGCGATCCGCGCGTTAGGCTGGGCGGTGGCGCGGGACCGGCTCTTCCAGCTCGAGGCGCAGACGCGCGCCGCCGCCGGCCGGCTGACCGAGTGGGCCGGGTCGGTCGCGTTGTCGTCCGACCAGGAGATGCGGCGCCTGGGACTTCCGGCGTCGGCCGAAGAGCAGTTCGACGCGCTCCCCACCGACGCGCCCCAGCGCGCCCTGCTCGACGCCTACGCCGATGGCGTCAACGCCTGGATCGACGCCCTGCGCCCCGCCGACTGGCCGATCGAGTACCGGTTGTTAGGCACGCGCCCGGAGCGGTGGTCGCCGGTGCAGACGATGCACCTGTTCGCGCGAATGGGGTGGACGCTCACGTACAACAGCAACGAACGGGCGCGGGTGGAGGTGGCGGCGCTGGTGGGAGACTCGGCGGCGGCCGCCCTGTTCCCACCGCACACGCCGATCGTGGAACCGATCCAGCCTAACGGCGAGAATGCGCCGCGCTTCGAGTTCCGGCCGCTCCCGCCCCCCGGTCCGCCGAATGCGGCCGCGAAAACCGTCGCGAAATTCCTGCTGCGGATCGACGACGACGGTGAACCGCGCCGGAGCTTCGCCAGCAACAACTGGGCGGTGTCGCCGCGCCGCGCCGCCGGCGGGAAGACCCTGCTGGCCGGTGACCCCCACCTCGACATGTCGCTCCCCAGCGTCTGGTACGAGGCGCACCTGGTCGTTCCGGGTGAGCTGGACGTGTACGGGGTCACCCTGCCCGGGGCTCCGGGCATCATCATCGGCTTCACGCGCGACCTCGCCTGGAGCTTCACCAACACGGGCGCCGACGTGATCGATCTGTATGCCGAGCGGGTCGACGACGCCCGCGACCCGCGCCGGTACTACCTCGACGGGGAGTGGAAAAACCTCGAGCTCCGGGTCGAGACGTACCGGGGGAAGCGCGGGGAAGTAGTCGCGACGGACACGATCCGCTTCACGCACCGCGGACCCATGACGCGGGACAGTGCAGGGCGCTGGCTATCGACCCGATGGACCGTGCTTACGCCGGAACTCAACCAGTCGGTGTTCCTCGACGCGGCGCGGGCTACGACGGCGACACAATTCCTCGACATCATGGCCGATGGCTTCGGTGCGCCGGCGCAGAACATGCTCGTCGCCGACCGGCAGGGGAGTATCGCCATCCGCTCCACCGGACACTTCCCCATCCGGCCGGCGTGGACGACCGGCTTCGTGATCCAGGACGGAACCCGGCGCGCCAACGACTGGGAAGGATACTGGCCCCTGGTGAAGTACCCGCAGTCGATCGACCCGCCGCAGGGTTTCCTTGCCTCGGCGAACCAGGAACCACTGGACCCGGAGGAAAACGCGTACCTTGGCATCGACGTGGACTTCGATCCGTGGCGCGCGTTGCGGATCAACCGCCTGCTGCGAGGTGATTCGGCAGTGACGCCGGAGACGATGCGGCGGTGGCAGACCGATCCGGGCAGCGAACGGGCCCAGGCGTTCGTCCCCTGGTTCATCAATGCGGCCGTGGCGATGCGCAACCAGAAGCGCTCCACGCCGGCACTCGACTCGGCGGCGGCCTGGCTGGCGGCGTGGGACCGGCAGTACATGCCTGACGACGAACACGTCGTGCTGTTCGAGGCGTCCATGCGCCAGCTTGCGTCGCGGACCTGGGACGAGCTCCAGGCCGACAACGGGCGGCGCGTCGCGACGCCCAGCAGCGCCATGCTCCTGGCACTGATTCAGGACTCGACCAGCATCTGGTGGGACGATCGCCGCACCTCCGACGTGGTCGAGAACCGCGACGCGATCCTGGCCGCGTCGCTGCTGGCCGCGCACGACTCGCTGGGGAGCCGTTACGGAGACCGCTCGGCTGGTGGCTGGCGCTGGAGCGCGGTGGGAGCGACACGCATCATGCACCTCCTCGGCATCCCGGCTTTCTCGGAAGAGAAGATCCCTGTGCGTGGGGGTCCGTCCACGCTCAATCCGGCATCGACGGGTGGACATGGACCGAGCTGGCGGATGGTCGTGGAGCTGGGCGATACCGTACGCGCCTGGGGGACGTATCCGGGCGGCCAGAGCGGCAATCCAGTCAGCCCCCGTTACAAGGACCGGCTCGAGCTGTGGCGGCAGGGGGAGCTCGACACGCTGTTTGCGCCGCGGGACACGACTTCCCTTACGTCCGTCGGGCGTGTGCGCCTGACGCCGGCGGGAGCCAACCGCCCGTGATCCTGGTCCTGGCAGCCATGGCCGCAATCATCGTCGGCACGTGGCTCGGTGCGCCGGTGCTGGCACCGGTCCTGGTGGGAATCGCCATCGGCTTCGGATGGCCGGCCGGGGCGGCCTGGCGCGCGGCGCTGGCCGGGGCGCTGGCGTGGGGCGGACTGTTGCTCGCCGCCACGGCCCGCGGCAGCGCGGTCGGCACGCTCGGTGCGACGTTAGGCGGCGCCATGGGCCTGCCGGCGTGGGCGCTGTTCATCGCCACCCTGCTGTACCCGGCCATCCTCGCCGCATCGGCGGCCTGGCTGGCGCACCTTGTCTCGCCGCGCCGGACCCGGTCGATTGCCACCGGATCTCCCGCGCGCGATCACCTGCCAACCTGACTCCATGTCGTCGCCACGCGACTTCTTCCACATCGACAGCGCCCTCTCCGAGGAGGAGCGGGCCATCCGGGACACGATCCGCCGCTGGGTGGATGAGCGTGTGCTACCCATCATCGGCGACTGCTACGTCCAGGGCCGTTTCCCGAAGGAGCTCGTCCCCGAGATGGCGGAGCTCGGGGTCTTTGGCGCGAACCTGCCCGAGGAGTACGGATGCGCGGGCCTCAACAACGTGTCGTACGGCCTGATCATGCAGGAGCTGGAGCGGGGTGACAGCGGCGTTCGATCCTTCGCCTCCGTGCAGGGCGCCCTCGTCATGTATCCGATCTTCGCGTTCGGCAGTGAAGCCCAGAAACGGGAGTGGCTCCCGAAGATGGCCGCGGGCGACGTCATCGGCTGCTTCGGGCTGACGGAGCCGGATTTCGGTTCCAATCCGGCGGGGATGATCACCATGGCCAGGCAGCAGGGAGACGGCACCTGGCTGGTGAACGGCGCCAAGATGTGGATCACCAATGGCTCGACGGCGAAAGTCGCCGTGGTGTGGGCAAAGACCAACGGGGATCCCGACGCGTCGTCGATCCGCGGGTTTCTCGTCCCGACCGACACGAACGGCTTCACGGCGAAGGACCAGAAGGGAAAACTCTCGCTTCGCGCATCGGACACGAGCGAGCTGGTGCTGCATGACGTGCACCTGCCGGCCGATGCGATCCTTCCCGGGTCGGGCGGACTCAAGTCGCCGCTGATGTGCCTGACGCAGGCGCGATACGGCATCTCGTGGGGCGCCGTCGGCGCGGCGATGGCGTGTTTCGAGGAGGCGAGCAGCTACGCGAAAAACCGGGTGATGTTCGACCGGCCGATCGGTGGGTTCCAGATCCAGCAGCAGCGGCTGGCGGAAATGCTCACGGGCATCGTGCAGGGCCAGTTGCTCTCGTTGCACCTGGGGCGCCTCAAGGATGCCGGGACGATGACGCCGCAGCAGGTCTCCCTGGCCAAGCGGAGCAACGTGTCGATGGCCACCGACGTGGCGCGCGAAGCGCGTCGCTTGTTAGGCGCGGTCGGGGTGCTCGCGGAGTACGCGTCGATGCGCCACATGGCGAACCTCGAGAGCGTGTACACGTACGAGGGGACGCACGACGTGCATTCCCTCGTGCTGGGCCAGGCGATCACCGGCCTCAGCGCATTCACGTGATCCGTCCGCGTCGCGGATCGGTGGTGGGGAGCGGCGTTCTTTTGCTGCTGCTCCCGGTCGCCCGACCGGCGTACGGTCAGGGTGAGCCGGTCACGGCGTTCGTAAACGCCACCGTCGTGGACGTGGAGCGCGGGGCCGTATCGCGAAACCAGACGATCGTCACGCGTGCCGGCCGGATCGCGGCAGTCGGTTCATCGACGTCCACGCGGGTACCGCGCGGGGCGACGCGGATCGACCTGCGCGGGCAGTATGTGATCCCCGGCCTGTGGGACGCGCACGTCCACGTCTCTGGAAACGCCGACATCCCGGCGATTGTGGAGTATTTCGGATCGCTGTTTCTCCGCAACGGCGTCACGGGAATTCGCGACGCGGGTGGATATGCGACCCGGCTCAACGCCCTCGATTCCATCGGTCGAGCGCGACCCGGCGCGATGCCCCGACTCATTCACGCCGGCGACAAGGTCGGGCCGCTCGCGGGTCAGCCCTGGACCATGGCGGCCACACGAAGCGCGATCGACGCGCGGCTCAAGGCGGGTGCGTCGTTCATCAAGCTGTCACTTAATTACCCCACCGAGCTGTTCGCGCCGACGCTGGCAGCTTGCGCGGCGGTTCGCCTGCACTGCGTTTCGCATGTCCCCGCCGGTGATACCGGGCTCTGGCTCGCGGCGCCGGGTCGCGGGAGTTTCGAACACCTGTTCAACATCGCCGAGCATGTCTCGAGCCGCCCGGCGTCCGAACTCTTCGCGGACACGCGCGAGTACGAGCAGCCCACCATCCGACAGCGCGTACTGTACAAGCTGCGTCTCCGCCGCCGCCCGATGGATCCGCGAGAGATGCGCCTGGCGTTGCGCGACACCAGTCGCGATGAGGCGTTTTTCAGCCGCCTGGCGGCGTCGGGCACCTGGATCACCCCTACGCTCGCGCTTCATCACCACTTGACACGCGTGGTAGACCTGCCCGCAGCCGCGGTGGACACGACGCTGACACCTTCCGCCGGTCAGCAGGAGCCGGCCCGGTCCTCGCAGGCGCTGCGAACGTCAAAGGCCCTCTGGGACCTCTGGACCGGCCTGGTCCGGGCGATGCACGCGGCCGGCGTGCCGATGCTGGCGGGAACGGATTTCTCCCGTGCACACGTGCCGGGCGCCGTCCTGCATGCGGAGCTGGTGCTGCTGCAGGACGCCGGCGTGCCGGCGCCTGACGTCCTCCGCATGGCGACGGTCAACGTGGCGCGTTATCTCGGTGCCCTTGACTCGTTAGGGTCCGTCGCCCCGGGCAAGGTCGCCGATCTCGTCGTGGTGCGCCGGAACCCGCTCGACGACATCCGCCATGTCTCGGACATCTCGCTCGTGATGACGCGCGGGACCCTGCTGCGCGGTGCGACGCTGGACAGCCTGACACGCGTGGCCCGGTCCGCGCTGGTCCGTCTCCGCGCCGGCTCGCGGAACCAGTGAGGCCGGAGCGGCCACTACCGCGACTCCGACCATCATGCCACTTGCCGCGGGTGTCGAGTTCTCGCGAAGCTGTACGGTCGCCCTCCCTCGCCCTCGCTCACACTCCCATGCGCCGCTTCGCTGCCCTGCCACTCGTGACGTTGCTGCTCGCTGTTCCAGCAGCGGCCCAGACATCGGCGTCGGCGCGCTGTGGCGTCGGGATCCCGGCCGCTGAACAAACCGGCTACGTCCCGCTGCCCCGCGGTGACGTATTCTGCCCGCTCATCGCGGATCCCAAGGCCTCGCGCTCATTCGCCAGCCTCCTGCGTCACGAGTCGGGCGACAACTTTGCGGATGCCGAACTCGACATCGCGTCGGTGGGAATTGGCGATGTGTTCGGCCTCGGGCGATGGAACGGCAGCAATCCCGGGGACGGCATCCAGTTTTCGCTGTCCGCTGGCGTCTTCGCGCAGTTCGACCTCGGCACGGAGTCGTACGACATGCTGAACGCGGACTACGTGGTCGGACTGCCGGTGACATTCCGGCGAGGCTGGTTCTCCACGCGGCTGCGCATCTATCACCAGAGTTCCCATCTCGGTGACGAATACCTCCTGCGGGAGCCGCCGGACCGTCAGGATCGCGAGAACCTCGGCTTCGAGGCGCTGGAGTGGCTCCTGTCGGCGGACGCCGGTCCGCTCCGGCTGTACGGGGGCGGCGAAATGCTGTTCCGGCGCGAGCCCGAGGACCTGGAACGCTTCGTGGCGCACGGCGGCGCGGAATTCCGGCCGCTGCCACGGATCATCCCGCTCGGGTCGTTAGGCGGCTTCCGGTTCGTGGCGGCCACGGACATCAAGTCCTCCGAGGAACAGGACTGGGAGCCGGCCATCGCGGCCAGGGCTGGACTCGAGTACGACCGCCTCGGGGGAGCCGATATCCCGGCCCGGCGCTGGGGGATTTTCGCCGAGTTCTACACGGGCCCGTCGCCGTACGGCCAGTTCTTCAGGGAGAAGGTGCGGCTCATCGGGCTCGGTCTGCACTTCGGGGGATTCTGACGGCGCCCGGGTCCCGCCGGCGCTACGAGTTGCTGCCGGCGGGAACGCGTACGCCGAGTGGCGCACGAACCCGGATCTCCAGCCCCTGTCGACGCTTCACCAGGGCGCCGATCGTGACGAGGTAGACCGCCACGATCACGACGGGGATCGCGACAAACCGCTGGTCCGGAAAGGCGTACCACGCGGCGAGGCACAGGACGGTCCGCGTCACCGCGTGAAACGTTCCCACCCAGTGCTGGATCATCCATCCAAACGGGAGCCACATCAGGCCGGCCAGGATTCCCACGGTGAGGGGAAGTGATGTGGGCTCGGTGCGGAAGAACGGTATCGCGATCGCGAACACGAGCCATGCCATGATCACGGTTCGCAGAAACAGGGCATCAAATGGGTTTCCCGGGCGCTGCCGGCCGAGCAGGTCCTCACCGGTGAAACGTGCGACGAGAAGTCCCAGGGAGAAGATCGTGCCCGTGCCGATGAAGAGCGCCCAGGCGGCGAGAGACGTGGGTAGCAGCGATCCGGCGATGCCAATACCTGTCCACGCAAGGGAACCGGCGATCGGCATGGCCAGAAAGGGACTGCGCGCGAATCGGGCTCGGTGCTCGTCCAGCGAGACGGGGGCGGGTGTCATGCCGGGACTACGGGTGGATGACTGAACCGGATTCAGCCGGACGGCTTGTCCCTCTCCATTGCCTCTCACCGCCGCATGGGTGCCAGGCGTCGGAAACACGCGCACCCACGCTCGCGCGGCGGGGTATTTTGTGCCACCGGTCAACGGACGATTGTCCGTCGCAATTCGGAGGGGAAACAGATGACGATGAGGAGTCCCGTGAAGACAGCATACGCAGCGCTGGTGGCAAGCGTGGTGATCTGCCAGGGTGCCCTGGCCCAGGGTGTCGACCCGCGTCCGGCCAACGGTGCGACGCAGACGCCCGCCTTTCCCGGCCAGACCGATGCTCCCGAGCGGAAGCTCGACGTGAGTTTCGACGTGGTCACCGTGGCCGAGGGGATCAACACCGGCTGGTCGGTCGCCTTCCTGCCTAACGGGAAGATGCTCGTGACCGAACGGGGCGGGAGCCTGCTGGTCGTGGGACCGGACGGCTCCAGGTCAGCGCCCGTGTCGGGGCTTCCGGCGGTGGATGCGCGAGGGCAGGGGGGCCTGCTGGACGTCGCGCTCGATCCCGACTTCGCCACGAACTCCGTCATCTACTGGAGTTTCTCCGAACCGCAGGAGGGAGGCGCCAACAACACGGCAGTCGCGCGCGGGCGGTTCGTGGACGGCGCCACGCCGCGGGTCGAGGACGTGCGCGTGATCTACCACCAGGTACCGGCCATGGCGTCGCGCGCGCACTTCGGCAGCCGGCTCGTCTTCGGGCGCGACAAGACCCTCTTCGTGACGCAGGGAGACCGGTCGATCACCGAGGGACGGATGCAGTCGCAGGACAAGGCGGGTCTGATC
>DAIUET010000014.1:0-13892 GCA_036845045.1 Gemmatimonadaceae bacterium
CGATGTCGCCGTCGACGCGCAGCTTCGCGCGCTCGCCCGCCGTCACGTGCAAGTCGGAGGCGTTGCGCTCGATCATCTCCTCGAGGAGCGAGCGCAGGTTGACGCTGGGAGCGGCCGCGGGACGAGTCATCTAATTGAGAAGACGGGAGGACGAGAAATACGAGAAATACGAGAGGGGCTGCGGTTGGCGCGGTTGGTCAAAGAGAGGACGGACGGCTTGCACAGGGCGTAACGGTGTGACGCATGGCACACGACTGCGACGCAGTGCCCTCGTCTTCCCGTACTTCCCGCCTTCTCGTCCTCTCGCTAGACGCTCGTCTCCCGTATCACCTGCTCGAGCGTCGTGATCCCCTTCATCACCTTTAGCCAGCCGTCCATGCGCAAGGTCAGCATCCCTTCCTCGATGGCGGCGTCGCGGATCTCCGCAGCGCCGACGTTCATGAGGACCTGCTTGCGCAGGTTGGGGGTCATGAACATGACCTCGTAGAGCCCCTGCCGGCCGCGCAGCCCGGTGCCGCTGCACTCGTCGCAGCCGCGCCCCTTGAAGTAGGGGATGTCGCCGACGCACGAGTCGAGCGAAAGCGTCGTCAGGTGCGGCGCCGCCTCGGGCGAGGCGCGCCCCTTGGCGTCCTGCAGCGCCTCCTCGGTGAAGCGCAGCTCGCGGAAGGTGGTCGTCGGCTTGACCTTGGCACTCCCCAGCTCCACCGCGTCGGGGACGTACTTCACCTTGCAGCGGGAGCAGATGCGGCGCACGAGACGCTGAGCCAGCACGAGGTTGAGCGCGCTCGCCACGTTGAACGGCTCGAGCCCCATGTCGAGGAGACGCGTCACCGTCTCGGGGGCCGAGTTGGTGTGCAGCGTGGAGAGCACCAGGTGTCCGGTGAGCGCCGCCTTGATGGCGATGCCGCCGGTCTCCAGGTCGCGGATCTCGCCGACCATGATGATGTTCGGGTCCTGTCGCAGGAACGCCTTGAGCGCCGCGGCGAAGGTCATCCCGATCTCCGTCCGCACCTGCACCTGGTTGATCCCGAAGAGGTTGTACTCGACGGGATCCTCGGCGGTCATGATGTTCTGGTCGATCGTGTTGATCTTCGAGAGCGCCGAGTAGAGCGTTGTCGTCTTTCCTGAACCCGTGGGACCGGTGACGAGCACCATGCCGTACGGGTTCATGATCGCTTCCATGAGCTCGCGTTCGGCCCGGGGTTCGAGCCCGAACTTCTCGAGGTCGAGCGTCAGGTTCCCCTTGTCGAGGATCCGGAGCACGACCTTCTCGCCGAACAGCGTGGGCAGTGTCGAGACGCGGTAGTCGATGACCTTGTTCGCGATCTTGAGCTTGATGCGCCCGTCCTGCGGGATGCGGCGCTCGGCGATGTTCAGCTGCGCCATGATCTTGAAGCGGGAGATGAGCGCCGCCTTGAGTTTCGGCGGGGGCTTCATGACTTCCTGCAGCGCGCCGTCGATGCGATAGCGCACGCGCAGTTCGTGCTCGAAGCTCTCGAAGTGAATGTCGCTGGCG
The DNA here is from genome assembly GCA_036845045.1 of Gemmatimonadaceae bacterium. Lineage (GTDB taxonomy): Bacteria > Gemmatimonadota > Gemmatimonadetes > Gemmatimonadales > Gemmatimonadaceae > JABWBJ01. The sequence goes on from DAIUET010000014.1 coordinate 1,517, forward strand.
CCGCGCTTGACCGCGTCGGTGAGGATGGCGTTGAGCAGCTTGACGACCGGCGCGTCATCGACGGCGGCGGCCAGCGCCGCGGCCGACATGTCCTCCTCCGTCTCCTCCAGGACCTCGATGTCGCCTTCGGCGGCGATGTCCTTGAGGAGCGAGTCCATCGCAATGTCGCCCGAGTCGTACGCCTTCTCGATGACATTGCGCAGCGTGGACTCGCCGCCCAGCACGGGGAAGATGTCGTATCGCGTGACGAACTTGAGATCCTCGAGGATCTCCTGGTTCGTCGGGTCGGCAACGGCGACGGTGAGCGTGCGACCGTCGCGCTTGAGCGGGAGCAGCGTGTGCTTGGTGGCCAGCTCCGCCGGCACGAGCCGGAGGATCTTCGCGTCGACCTCGAACTTGCTCAGATCCACCGCCGGCATCCGGTAGGTGCGGGCGATGACCTTGGTGAGCGTGAGTTCCTCGATGGCGCCCGTGCGGATGAGGGCCAGCGTCACCGTCGTACCGTTCTGCTTGGCGTCGCGCTGCGCGCGCTCCATGAGCTCACGGGACACGAGGCCCTCGTTGAGCAGGAGCGCTGTGATGCGCTCGGGCATCGCGGCGACAGTGCTTGCCATTCCGGTGGGACGCGAGAAAAAGTTGTGGTGCAGCGGCGTCGCAGGCTGCACGCGACGGCGCCGCGCCCCGCGGCTTCGGACCGGTATCTTCACGACCGGCCTCGCCGGCGGGGCGCGGCGCCCTTTGCGGAGGTCGAACACGCTGCTGTTCGTTCCGCACCAATAGGACGGGACGAGGTGGAAAACGTCACGTGTGGAGCGAGGCGTTTGGCCATGCCATCGCCGATGCCATAGACGCGTTTCAGTGCGTCCAGCGAGCCGAACGGTCCGCACCGTTCACGACTCTCGATGATGCGCGCCGCCAGCGCGGGCCCGATCCACGGCAGCGCTTCGAGGGTCACCGCACTGGCCGTGTCGAGATCCACCGGAGGACGCGGCGCCGTGTCACGCGTCGATTGTGACGAAGGTCGTTTTGTGCGGGATTCCCCGGCGGCTGCGCGGCGCGTGGGACGCGCGGCCCCACCGCTTCGACCGGATCCGGCGCGCGCGGCCCGGACCCGCGCGATCTGTGAATCCAGCGCCAGCACTTCGGCGGCCGTGGGCGCCGGTCGCGCGTCCCTGGCCTTGACGACGCGCGCCACGACGCCGAGTGCGGAAATGGCGGCGATGACGGCCAGGGCGCGACGTTCACCGGCGGTGGAGGGCATCGCACCGAAACTGCTGGCGCGACTCGCTGACTGCTTAACCCTGGTTATGCGGGCGGAGCGTTTTTATGCAGTTGCCAAGTTGAACAGTTGCCAAGTTGAACAGTTGCCACGTTGAACAGTTGCCACGTTGAACAGTTGCCACGTTGAACAGTTGCCACGTTGAACAGTTGCCAAGTTGAGTAGTTGCAACTTCGCAACTTCGCAACTTCGCAACTTCGCAACTTGGCAACTTTCCCAACTACCGCTGAATCAGCTTCCACGCCACGTCCCCCACGATCTTGAGCGACCGCGCCGAGAGCTTGTCGATCGTGTCGTTCACCGTGTGATGGTGGGCGTAATCCAGGTCGATCACGTCGATCACGCGCAGGCCCTTGTCGAGCAGCGGCAGGTGATCGTCCGTGATCTCGAAGGTCGTGGTCGGCACGAACACGTTGCCATACCCCATGTCCGCGGCGGTGCGCCAGACCCGTTCCACGACTTCGGGAGCCCGATTGACCGAGTGCGCTTCCTGGGGGATCCGGAGGTCAGTTTCGCCGATCATGTCGAACACGACGCCGAACAACGGCTGGTAGTTCGCCGAGGGCAGGTTATTCGCGAAGTACGTGGACCCGAGCAGGACATCGACGTCCGGTGCGAACTGCCCGTAATCCTCGCCGTCGACGAACAGGAGGTCGACGCCGATGCCGGGCGGCGTGGCCTTCAGGATGTCGCCTAACGCGAGGAACAGGCCCACCCCCGATCCCCCGTCATTGGCGCCCGGCGTGGGGAGCTTGCGCAACGAGTCCGACGAGGACTTTTCCGCGACCGGCCGCGAGTCCCAGTGCGTGACGTACAGCAGCCGCTCCTCGGCCATCGGGTTGAAGCGCGCCAGTACGTTCCGCAGCGGGATGGTGGGACCGGCCTGCGTCCTGTGCGTCCAGACCTGTTCGATGACCGTGTCGGCCCGCTGCCGCATCTCGCTCACGATCCAGTCGCCCGCCCGCTGGTGGGCCTCCGTCCCCGGGACACGCGGGCCGAATTCCATGAACGTGCGCACATAGGCCAGCGCCTGGTCGCCATTGAACGGGCCCGGCGTCGTGGCTTCGCCGCGACCGCACCCGCCTCCCTGCAACGCGGCCAGGACGAGAACACAGAGGGTCGTCATTCTCACCTCAGAACGCTCCACCGAAGAATTGAATGTTCAGCACGGCCGAAATCAGCGTCTGCGTGAATCGCCGGTTGAAGTTGCGGTCAAAGGTCACCACCCGCGACGCCTGCAGGCTGAACGACACGTCATCCGCCAGGTTGGTATCGGCATTCAGGCTGATCGCGTTCCGGCCGTTGTCCGTGAGCCGGCTGCGCAGCGACGTCGCGGCCAGGTTGGAAACGTAGCTCCGCGTCTCCGTGCGCTGGTAGGACAATTGTGTCCGCAGACCGCCGGGCAGGTTCCACGACCCGGGCAACGGGAACGCCTTCGTGATGGAGGCCGAGCCGTCGGTCGAACGCGACTCCCCCGCCGAGCCCGGAAGCGAGTCGCTGCGATCCGAGCGGGTAAAGCCCAGCGTGACGGCCAGGTCGTCACCGGGACCGACCAGTGTCAGCGTCGCCGGATACGTCCTGAATCGCGTCGCGCGACGCTCGAGCGGCCGGCCGGGAGTTTCCGATGGTGACACGAAGGACTGCCGCGTATGTACGGCCCTGAGCGTCGCCGACATGCTCGTCAGCAGCCACGCGAGCGCGACGGGCTGGCCGCTCCAGCGGAAGGTCACGTCCGGGTACACCAGCTGCTCCCCATCCACCACGGTCAGGCGGTCGACCAGGCGCCGGGAATAGTGCCGCGAATCCGTCCGCTGCATCCGCTGCGCGATGGTCGCGCCAAAGGGAAGCGTCAGAGTGTTCGACGCCGCATAACGAGTGCCGGCGCCGGCGGTGGTCGCCAGGACGCTGCCGATCTCCCGCACATCGTCGAACTCCGCCAGGCCGAACTGGTATCGCCACCCGGGGGTAAGAGGGGCCGCGTCATAGGCGCTGAGCTGGTCCCGCCCGATGCTCAGGTCGATCGCGCCCAGGAACCGGGCGGCACTCCTGGCCCACGAGTCCTCCGGGAGTCCCCCCGTGATCCTCGGCAGGTCGACCACCGCCGATGCCGAGGCTCGCTGGGAGTTTCCGAAGCGCCGGGCAAGCCGGAGACCCTCCGATCCGGGCGCCTCGACGCCGGGCGCGTTGGGATCACGCAGCATCGAGTACCCGGACGCGAGCTCGAAGCGCGGGCGCAACCAGGACTCGGGCGCGGGAGCAACCCGGATCGTCGCGCCCATGACCCGTTCGCGCTCCAGGCCCACGTCCACACCGGCCCAGTCAACGCGTTCACGCTCGGCGGCGATGGCGGTCGGCGTGACGCCGCCATAGTCGCGCAGGTCGCGCAGGCTGAGCGCATCCCAGCGCGCCGTGACCGACGGCAGGGGGTGGAACTCCACCGACGATGAACTGCGCCAGAGATTCTGGTTTGCGTCGGTCCGGCGGACTTCATCGCCGCCCACCAGCGTCGGTCGCACGAAGGCGTCCTGCGAGCCTGACGAGCGGGCGAGGTTGCTGATGACGCGGATCACCGTGGGGGCGAGCCCACTGCCCGGGGCGCCCTCCGCGGGAACGGCGGCGAAGTTGTAGTCGGCGCCCACGTCGAATCCCCGCGTGCGTCCGCTCTGGTACGCGGTCCGCGCCCTGGCGCCATTCCACGTGAGCGACACGCCCACGTTGTTGACGAGCGGCGCGTACCACGTGGACGCGATCGGCGTCGCCAGTCGGGCCTGGAGCGCCACGGTCGTCGTGCCTCCTTGCGGCGTCCGCAGGCCCGCGATGGCGTCGCCCTGCAGGTCGGATCGCGACAGGAACTCCGGATCGGCGCGCGCAGCGTTGTAGGTGACGGTCAGCGGGAGGGCGAGTCCGGTCCGCCAGGGCAGCAGTTTCTCGAGCCGCCAGGTGGTCGCGATCTCGAGGTCATCGGTCGCCAGGTAGGAAGGCCGCTCCGCCAGCTGCCGGAAGAAGGGGTCCCGCTTCGCGGCCGAGATCCGGAGGCTTCCGGCGTCGCCCGCCGAAAACGAGGCGCCGACATATCCGGCGTATCCGGGCCGCTGCTCCACGTCCGCCAGCCGGATGTCGTCGATCCAGAGCTCGAGCGTGTCGCCCGGCATGGGCGGGTTGGTGCCGCCGAGCGAGTCGACACGCAGGATGCCGGCAGCGATCTCCTGGACGGCGGCCAGGTTGGGCGGCGTCACCACCGGGTCCACCGTGTACACGATGAATCCCCCGTCGCAGGCTGCATAACGAGCGCCCGGCGCCGTCGAGGGAATGCCGGACTTGCCGATGAGGGCCGAGTCGGCGGCGGTGCACCCGGTCCAGTCGGTGCGGCCGGCGAGGTACTCCGACTCCAGCCGCGCGCGCAGCGCGTAGAACCGCTCGAACGGCACGCGGATCTCGGGCTCCCACGCCTCGCGCCCCCCCACGAGGACGTCGGTGTGGTAGGCGTAGAAGTTGTTCGGGTCGCGGCCCAGCTTGATGAAGAAGTGGAGGTCGCCGTCGGGTCCCCAACCGCGGCCGCGTCCCTTGGCCCACGCCCGCAGTTCCCGGTAGTTCATCACGTTCAGATCACCCTGCGGGAACCGCAGGTAGGCTTCGGCCCGGGAGTGGTTTGGCATCTCCCCCGCCAGCAGGCGCATCGAGGTCTCGTTGATCGCGCCGCCGGCGAACCCGATTCCCGTCTCCTGCGTCTCCGGCGCGTCGGTCACGCCCGGGGGCGGGTCGTAGACCAGCCCGCGCGTGGAGTCGCGATCCTGCGTCCCGATGGACGAGGCGATGACGAAACCACCTAACGACTGCTGCTCGCCGCCCAGGCCGTGGAGCGGTCGGGCGGCCCGCTTGAGCCAGCCCGCGCCGGTGACGCGGAGGCGGGCGATGGGCACCTGCGTGAACCGGTCATCGGCGGCGGCCGCCGCCGACACCACCGTGATGCGCAGCGCGCGCACCCGCCGCAGCAGCGGGCCGCCGGAGACCGTGTCGTCGGGCGCGTTGAACGGAATGCGGACCTGCACCCAGCACACCACGCTGCCGGGGGGCTGGCTCTGGTGCACGTCGCGGACGGCGGGACCGCAGACACCGACCCGGTTGTACGTCTCGGGACGCGACAGGTCGATGATGAATCGTCGAAGGCGTTCCCGCTCGCGCTGGTCGGCGGTGAAGTTGAGCGTGGCGTCCTGGTCGATGTCCTCCTCGTCCAGCCGGCTGTTGCGCACGGTACAGTCGATGCGCTCGTCGCCCAGGGGCAGCAGGCGGCCGGCGCCGAGGCGGCACGTCGGGTGGTTGCGAACCAGCAGCGGGAATCCATCGGCGCGGACCTGGAGTTCGTCGACGAGGTGACCGGGGAGGCCGAGGTCGTTGACATCGGCGCTGAACGCGCGGCTGAACCGGTCGCGTTCGGTGTCGAGCCGGTTCCACCCCTGCAGCTTCTTTCCGCTGTAGACCGAGTCTCCCTCGACTACCCGCAGCGACTCGGGGGCGAAGGCGACGCTGTTCTCGGAAACGTCGCCGAAGTCGAGGATCAGCGTGGGATTGTGCAGCCGCCGGGCGGGCGTGGTGTCCACCTGCGTCCAGAACTCCACGTATTCGCCGCGGGTGAGGTCCACGCCCGTGCCGCCGGTGCCTAACGCCGTGCGCACCGACCGCCAGCGCTGTCCGCCGGGCGCGCCCGCCACGCGCCATCGCGGCTGGTTGGTTTCCGGATCGGCGATCCCGCCGATGTTCAGCGGGTAGAGCGTCAGCCAGAGCACCTGCTCGAATCCGGCGATCGCGCCGCCGGCCAGCGTCGTGCGCGGGTCGATCTGCTGGATGGTGAACGTCACCGCCCGGCCGTCCGCATCGGTGCCGTAATTCTGGAACGCCATCGTGGCGGCGCGGGTGGTGTCGAGCGTCGCCGCGCCGATACGCGTCGGCAGCTGCGTGCCCAGCGCCGGCTGGCTCGAAACCTGCCACTGCGACTCGAGAAGGTTGACGCTCAGACCACCCTGGGACTCGAACGACTCGATGTAGGCCTGCTCTCCACCGCCCTGCCGCGGGCGGCTCACCGCCAGCTCGGCGCTGATGTCGAGCCGCGACGGGGCCGCGCTGTCCACCAGGGGCAGCCACCGGGCCAGCTGCCGGGAGACGCCCCCGAGGTACCATCCGAGGTTCGCGCCCAGTCCCGCCACCAGTGAGGCCTGGGGCTCGAAGCCCAGGGGCGGGCGGGTGAAGTTCGTGCGCTGCTTCTGCGACATCGCGGTGAACGACAGGCTGCCGAATGGCAGCATCCATTCGGCGGTGAGCCCGGCCACCGACGTCGGGACGCTGGTGAAGAGCGGGTTCTCCTCGTACTGCAGCGTGACGCGGCGTGGCCGCAGGGCCAGCGAATCGGCGGTCAGCAGCCGTACGGTGCCCAGATCGTAGTCGATCTCGTACTCCACGTGCCGCACCAGCTGGCGGCCCTCGATGAAGAGGCGCTCGCTGCCGGGCCGGATCTGCGACGAGGCCAGCGCGATGGTCCCGGGCCCCACCGATCCCGAGCTCTCGTACGAGGACAGGATGCGGTAGAACGACTGCGGGTGCTGCGGCGAGTAGAGGTACTCCCCGGGCGTCCGGTAGATGGTGTCGTTAGGCACCAGCCCCGGAGCGAAGGCGAGGCCGCGGCGCGAGAACGGCTCCAGCGACGGGAAGACGATGAACACGTCCCGGATCAGCTCCGTCGCGGCGACCGACGACGTGCCGAGGTTGAAGTTGGGGTCCTGCTGGCGCGGCCAGAGCCGGTTCTCGGCGTCGAACAGGGCGCGGTTGGTCTGCTGCGCCAGGCGGAAGATCTCCAGGTACGTATTGGGGAGCCCGGGCGGCTTCTCCTGGTCGCCGCTCGTGCCGGCGACGATCCGCAGGGTCACCGTCTCGCGCCGGATGTCCTCGCCCCCCAGGCGGTACACCGAGCGGATCTCGCGCCGGAATGCCGGGTCGTCGGGCGTGACACCCGGATCCCAGAGCAGGTGCGCGAACTGCGGGTGGTCCAGCGCCAGCTCGAGGTCGGGAGTGCCGCCTAACGACGCGATGACCGTGTCGCGGCCCCCGATTCGCAGTGTCCAGGCGGCGACGAGCCGCTCGTTCGCCAGCGACAGCGGCCGCACGAGCGCTATCCAGAGCTGGGAGGGGTCTATGTAGTAGTCCACCCCCTCGCGCAGGTGCTCGTAGACCTGGCCGACGCGGGGATCCGGGTCGCCGAGCAACGCGAACTGCGGTCCGTTGGGGTTGGGCGGCTGTCCGCCCAGGATGAGCCGGTACAGCGACACCCGGACCGGCCGCTGCGTCTCGGGGAGCGACGTCGCCAGGTCCAGCATCTGGTTCGCGTTCAGGATGTCGATGTTGGGATAGCGCCCCGTGAAGAGCGCCGGATCGACCGTGAAGAAGAACCGGCGCGCCTCCACCTGGTAGTCGTGGATCGTCCGGTCGGGAATGCGCGACGCCCGGCCGCCGACGGTAAAGACCGTGTCCCGCAGGACGTTCCCGCGCTGCTGCGCCGCGATGGCGCTGAACCGCACCGGGCCGATGCTGCCCCGGGCCTGGATGCCGTAATTGCCGCTCGGGATGCCTGACGTGAGAAACCGTGAGACCGGCGTGCGGAACGTGACGTTGCCGATCTCGAGCTGCTCGATGAAGTCGCCGGCGGCCCCTCGATACGCCAGCGAGATGTTGTTCGAGCCGTCGAACTCACGCTGCGAGTCGTAATCGACGTCGACGCGCACGCGGTTGGCTACCAGGCCGGCGGAACGCAGCGAAAACTGGAAGTCGAGCTGCGGGGTGATCTGCGACGCGCAGCGGAACGTCAGGCTGTACACCTGGTTGGCGAAGCAGCGGTCGTTGGAGGTGCGCTCGCCCTTGAACTCGAGGCGGCCGAGCAGGTCGACGTTGAGGGCGGAGTCCGACTGCTGGGCGGTGGAGTCGCGGGCCAGCGAGTCACGGATCGCCGCGGCGCGCGCCGTGTCGGGACGCACCGGCGTGATTTGAGCCGGGGCGCGTAGCCACGGGAGGCCAGAGGCCAGGAGCCAGAGGCCAGAGATCAACCGACGCCTGCCCTCTGGCCTCCGACCTCTGGCCTCTGGCCCGCATTTCAGCCGCACGAAGGAAAGACACGTGGGTACCAAGGCGGCCCTAAGGTCGACCGTAGGAACCGGCAAGTCCATATATTCCACGGGTCTTCGTCCCTGGCCGACCCCGAGCGTGTCTCGCGCGAACGCAGGTCGACCAGTGCGGAGGGCCCCCAGCGAGCCCCTCAATTCGAGCGTGAAGATAATCCACCGGTACGTGCTGCGAGAGCACGTGGGGCCTCTGGTCTTCGCCCTCACGGCGCTGACGTCGCTGCTCCTCCTGAACTACATCGCCAAGCAGATCGACCAGCTGGTCGGGAAAGGACTTTCCGCCGGCGTGATCGCGCAGTTCTTCACGCTCTCGCTCCCCTTTACCGTGGCCATGACGACGCCGATGTCGGTGCTCGTCGCCACGCTCTACGCCTTCAGCCGCCTCGCGTCCGAAAACGAGATCACGGCCATGAAGGCCAACGGCATCAGCCTCGCCCGTCTTCTCGTCCCCGTGCTCATTGCCGCCAGTTTCATTTCGGTCGGCATGATTGCCTTCAACGACGTAGTCCTGCCCGCTTCGAATCACCAGCTGCGCAAGCTCCAGGGTGACATTGCGCGAAAGAAGCCGACCTTTGCCCTCAAGGAGCAGATCATCAACCAGGTGGCGGACCGGCAGGTCTACCTGAAGACCATGCGACTCGGTCCCGATAACCGCATGACCGACGTGACGATCTATGACCTCACGGACGTCATGCGGCGCCGGACGATCTACGCCGACAGCGGCGAGCTGGCGTTCGCGCCCAACGGGCGGGACCTCATCCTCACCCTGCACGACGGGACGACGATCGAGGTCCCCCGCACCGAGCCGACCCGGCTGCAGCGGGCCAGGTTCGCCCGCAATTACGTGCGGGTTGAGGGCGTGGCCAACCAGCTCGAGATGACGCAGCGCGACAATTACAAGAGCGATCGCGAGATGACGGTGTGCGAGCTCCAGAACGACATCGCGCGGTACGAGGCGGAGTACGACAGGGCACGGAACGACCTCCGGGAGGCGCTCCTGGCGCTGACGAACGAGGCGCTCCACGGGGTTCCGGCGAAAGTCCCCGAGATCCAGGCGATGACGGTCGTGAACGTGTTGCCGGGCGCCGCGGCGCCGCGCTCGCCTAACGCGTCTCTGGGCCGCGTGTATTGCGACCTGAGGGTGCGGTTGCAGCGCACGACATCGAGGATCGCCGGCATCCTGGTGCCCAGCCTCCATGCGGCCACCGCCACGGGACAGGGTCCGGCGTCGAGCGCCGGGCAGCCGGCGCAGGCTCGCGGGCAGACACCGGCGGTCGTAGTCCCCGTCGAACAGGCGCGGGACTCCCTGCGCACGGCCATCACGCCGCCGGTGAACCCGGTCTTCAGGCCGCAGATGCCGGTGGTCCTGTCGGGATCCGTCGAGAACGCCCGTAACCGGATGCGCGACAATCAGCGGCTCGTATACGCGTCGGCGGTGGAGCTGCACAAGAAGTTCGCGATCTCGATCGCCTGCACGGTCTTCGTCCTGGTGGGCGCGCCGATCGCGCTGCGCTTCCCTCGGGGCGGGGTGGGCCTCGTCATCGGCGTGAGCCTGGTGATCTTCGGCATCTATTACGTGGGCCTCATCGCGGGCGAGTCGCTGGCCAACGAGTCCGTGCTCTCGCCGTTCGTAGCGATGTGGGCCGCCAACATCCTGCTGACGATCGTCGGGATCCTCCTGCTCGCCCGGATGGGACGCGAAGGGGCGACGACACGCGGCGGGGATTTCCGCGAGATGCTGGACATCGTGCGCAACACGTTCCGTCGCGAGCAGCGGACGCCGCCCGGGCGCCCGGAGGCGCGGTGATCCGCCGCCTGTTCCATCCACTCGATCGTTATGTGTTCGCCGAGTTCACGAAGATCTTCGTGGCGACGGCACTGGGCTTCCCCATCCTGCTCACGGTCATCGACCTCACTGATAACCTCGACAAGTACCTGAACCGGAACCTGCCGCGTGGCGATATCGCGCTGAGCTACGTGTACGGGTTGCCGGAGGCGATGTACCTGGTGCTGCCGGCGGCCGTCCTGTTCGCGACGGTGTTCACCATTGGCGCGCTCACCCGGCATTCGGAGATCACGGCCGCCAAGGCGTCGGGCATCAGCTTCTATCGCGTGGCCGCTCCCATCTTCGTCGGGGCGGTCCTGGCCGGGGGGCTGGCGCTGGTGCTATCGGAACTCGCGCCCATCAGCAACCGGCGGGTCGTGGAGCTGCGCCAGGAAGCGACGTACGCCACCGGCTCCGAGCGATACAACTTCGCGTTCGGTGCCGCCGAGGGGCGCGTCTACAAGATTCAGCAGCTGCAGGTCGGGACCGGGAGCGCCGAGGCGGTCCAGATCGAGCGACGCGGGCTCGAGGGTGACAGTACCTATCCCACGTGGATCGCGACCGCGCAGCGGGCGCGATGGCAGAGCCGTACCGGCTGGCTGCTGCTGAACGGCACCATGCACGTGTTGACGGACCAGCGTCCCAACCTGTCGATTACGTTCGACTCCCTGCGCGACCGCCACTTCGTCGAAACGCCCACCCAATTGATGGCATCGCCCAAAACCCCGGCGGACATGCGGTACGCGGAGCTCGGCCGCTATATCCGCGCCATGGAGCGTTCCGGCAGCGACGTGAACACCATCAAGGTGGATCGGGCGCTGAAGATCGCCATTCCGATAACCTGCATCATCATCGCCCTGTTCGGTGCGCCGCTGGCGACCAGTACCCAGCGCGGCGGGGCGGCGTGGGGGATCGGCCTCAGCCTCGGTGTGACCATCACCTTCCTCATCTTCATCCAGCTGACGAAGGCGATCGGTGGTGAGGCCGTGCTCGATCCCACCCTGGCGGCCTGGCTTCCGAACACGCTGTTCGCGCTGGGCGGACTCGTCCTTCTCGCCAAAGTGCGCACGTGACCGGCGTCGTCGATCGGAAGGCGACGACGGAGTTCCCCGTCATGCAGCGGACGGGGATCCGTTTCCTGCGCCGCATGGCATTGCTGGGTATCGCGATCTTCGCTGGAATCGGGAAGCGCGCGTATTTCCTGCTCAGCGCTTTTTCCGCGTTCTACAAGGAGCCGGGGACGTACCTCCCGCTCATTCTCCGCCAGATGCGGTCCATCGGCGTGGATTCCTTCGTGCTGATTGCCATCGTGGCGGCGTTCATCGGGTCGGTCATCGCATTGCAGACGCGTTACCAGCTGTTCCCCGGCGTGCAGCTGTCGGTGGTCGGGCTGATCGTGCGGCAGTCCATCGTCCTCGAGCTGGGGCCGTTGCTAACCGGCCTCGTGCTGACCGGCCGCGTCGGGGCGCGCATGACCGCCGAAATCGGCACGATGCGCGTGACCGAGCAGATCGACGCGCTGGAAACGCTGGCGTACGACCCGATGGCGTACCTCATCGTGCCGCGGCTGATCGCCGCGACGCTGATGCTCCCCCTCCTGGTCATCTTCGCGAACTTCATCGGGGTCGGCGTCGCCTTCTTCACCGCGATCCTCGCCACCGATGTCACCTGGGCGGACTTCGAGGCCGGATTGCGGATCGCGTTCAACATGTTCCAGATTTTCTACTCGCTCCTCAAGGCGACGATCTTCGGCGCGGCGATCGCGTTCTTCTGCTCGTACGAAGGGTATGTCGCCGACGTGGGCGCGGAGGGCGTCGGCCGCTCCACCGCCCGCGCCGTGGTCATGACTTCGGTGGCGATTCTCGTCCTCGACGCCTTCATCGCCGCCCTTTTTGCACCGAGGCTCCAGGGATGAGACGTCGTGACGAAGTGCTGGTCGGGCTGTTCACCACGGTCGCCATCATCATTCTTGCATTGGCGTCCATCTGGCTCGTGCGCGGCGGGCTCAATCGCGGGTACCTGCTGCACTCGCGTTTTGCGTGGGGGTCGGGCATCAAGCAGGGCGCGCCGGTGTGGCTGGTCGGGGTGACCGTGGGTGCGGTGGACAAG
>DAIUET010000014.1:13902-17979 GCA_036845045.1 Gemmatimonadaceae bacterium
CGACCGCCTCGAACCCGTCGCGGCTCGCCCGGGTCATGAGGGCCTCGACCACGGCCCGTTGCAGCAGCCCCGACGCCTCGGCCGAACCGCGCGGCCGGAGCCAGGTGACGGTGGGTGCGGTGGACAAGGTGGACCTCGACCCCGCCGGCACGCTGGTGATCACCTACCGCATCATGCGGGAGCACCGGGTCCCGCTGGGCTCCGTGGCGACGATCGTGCCTAACGGGTTCTTCGGTGACATGGCCGTGGCGCTCACGCCCCCGCGCCCGAACCCGGAGAGCTACTCGCCCGGGGATACGGTGCCGGTAGGCGTCACCTCGGCCGGCCTGCAGGCGCTGCTCCAGCGCGCCGACACGCTGAGCACGTCGCTCAGCATCATGATGGGGACATTGAAGACACAGTTCGTGGACTCCGGCGGCATCCGCGAGATGCGCCGCACGGCGGTCGCGATGAACCGGCTGCTCGGTACGTTCAACGATATGGCCGTGACGCAGAACCGGGAGCTGCAGTCGACGCTGGTCGCCCTGCGGAGCCGGATCAACGCCGTCGACTCGGCAGGCATCGACTCGACCATGCGCGCGATGCAGCAGGCCTCGACATCGCTGCAGGCGTTCTCCGCCGAACTGGCGACCGCCTCCACCCGCTTCAACACCATCCTCACGAAGGTGGAGAGCGGCGACGGCTCGCTGGCAAAGCTGATGAACGATCCGGCGCTCTACAACGACCTGCGGCGCATCGCCACGCGCGTGGATTCGATGATGCTGGACTTCATGGCGAATCCGAGGAAATACCTCAAGTTCTCTGTCTTCTAGGGTCGAGGCTCGAGGCTCGAGGGTCGAGAGCAGGTGAAAGGCTTCAGAGGGAGGGCTGATTGCGAGCCCTCGACCTGAAGCCTTTTCCCTTCCCTCAAGCCTCGACCCTCGACCCTCGACCCTGCCGTTTAAAAGGAATACCTCGCGCTCAGCTGGAACCTCCAGAAATTCGACGCGAAGTTGCCGACGATGTACTCCCGCTGGTTCGGGCTGAACGTGACGATCGGCACCGCAACCGTCGGATCGGTGGACGTCATGCCGCGGTGCGTCAGCAGCGGCACATTCGAGTTCGAGCTGTTTTCGGCGACACGCTGCTGTCCCCAGTTCTTGTTGAGCAGGTTGCCGAAGTTCGTGATGTCAGCCTGCAGCGACAGGCGCTGGCCGCCGATCGACGGAATCGTCTGGCGGATGGCGACGTCGACCTGGTTCAGGAAGGGGAGCTTGCACGAGTTTCTCTGCAAGATCTGGCCGCGCTGTTCCTTCAGGCAGGGTGAGTTCTCGATGAACGCCTCGAAGGCCGCCTGCTGCTCCTCGACCGTCGCAATGACCGTGTTCGGCACGCCGTTGACGGTTGCCGTGATCGGGCGGAACTGGATCTCGGCCGTGTTGAACGCGTCGGTGGGAATGTAGATCAGGTCATTTCCGCTGCGTCCGTCGCCATTGAGGTCACCGCTCGATCCCGAATTGAGATACACGTAGTCGTGCGGCGATCCGGACACACCGGCGTATGTGGCCGTGAAGTCCGTGCTCCAGCCGGCCCCCCAGTGCTTGGTATAGGTCCCCGTCCCCGTGACCTTGTGCGTCTGGTCGAAGAGCGAAATCCCGGTGAACGGCTCGAGCTGGTCGCCGGCGAGCGTGCGCCCGAACTGCCAGTTCGAGATGTGCGTGCTCGAGCCGAAGCTCTGCACGTCGCGCGCGCGGGCATGGGTGTAGGCGACCTGCGCCTCCCAGTTGTTCGAGTACCGCTTCCGCATCGAGGTCGTGAGGCTCCAGGCGTAGTCCTTGCTCTGGTTCACGATGTCGATCGCGGTCGAGAACCTGGCGAGGCCGCCGTTGGCGATGACGGACGCCGGAAGCTTGGGTGACGCGACACCTGTCGCGGGGTTGAACGACGTCGCGTAAATCGCGCGCCCGTCTTTGTCACGGCTCTGGATGCCTTCCAGGTTCCGGTTGACGAAGAAGAACTGGTTCAGTGTCTTGGAGTAGAGACCTTCAACCGAGAACACCAGGTCCGCCGGCAGCGAACGGTCGTAACCGAGCGACGCGCGCATCGGCTGCGGGAAGTTCAGGTCCTTGTCGAGGAAGCTGACATCGCCAATTGGCTTGCTGCCGAGGCCTCCACGACAGGTCGGATTGGCTTCCGGATCGATGTTGAACGAGGGTGCCGGCGGCGCGGAACCGCCGCAGTTGAGGAACGTGATGATGTTGCCCGAATTCACGTAGGCGTTCTCGAGCCACACGTAGGGAGGCGTTCCGACGAACAGACCGATGCCGCCCCGGATCTGCTGCGTCTGGTCACCCGAGAGATCCCAGTTGAAGCCGATGCGCGGCGAGATCTGCAACGAGCTCTTTGGCACGTCGCTCGTGCTGCGGCCGTACGCGCTGTCGATGGCCAGGTTGTGGTCCACGTCGTCGAGGAACTTCGAAAGATCGGCACGGAGTCCGATCGTCATCGCGAAGTTCGGCGAGACCTGCCACTGGTCCTGCGCATACCAGGCGCTCTGCAGCGCACGGAAGTAGACGTTTCCGCCGTCCTTGAGAATGAACGCGCGACGGTAGGTATTCGGGTTCCCGGCGGCGAGGCTGTCGAGGCCGCGGAAGCTCCAGACGCCGAAGGAACTCTGGTTGAAGAGGTTCCGGAGGTCGACGTATTCGTTGCGCGTTCCGAGCGTGAACGTGTGGTTGCCGCGCTGGAAATTGAAGTTGTTCGTCAGCTCGTAGGTATCCGTATCGAGCTCATTGCCCTGTGAGAACTGGTCCGCCCCGGCGATGATCGAACCGGTGCCGCCGGTCGTCGTCGTCAGGCCGGATACGGTGATCTGCGGATAGGGCGACTCGGGTGTGCGGCGATTCCGCGCCCGATTGTAGCCAAGAAACAGCTCGTTCGAGGACCCATTCGAGAAGACCGAGAAGAGCTGGAAGACGGGCGCGATCTTCCACGTGTCGAACGTGTGGAAGTTGCCGCTGTAGACGGCGGCCGTGGTGCCGCGGTTGTTCTGCTGCCGGAGGCGTTCCCCTTCGCTGTAGTTGTACCGCAGCACGCTCCGGTGCGTGTCGTTGATCCGGTAATCCAGCCGGGCGAAGAAATTGAGCAGCGGATTCGGAATGTTGGCGTATCCGGGGGTGCCGATGTCCGGCATACCCTGTGCCGACATGACCTGCTCGAACCGCGTTATGTCCTCCTGAGGAATCGGGAAGACCGGCGTGATGGTCGACGGCTGCCCGAGATACGGGCCGCTCACCGGCGTGTTTTCCTCCTGCCATTCCGGCGCCACGAAGAAGTGCAGCTTGTCCTTCATGATGGGGCCGCCGAGGCTGAAGCCGTATTGCGTGCGGTCGAATGGCGTCGAGCGAAGCTGCGGTACGTTCCGGCCGTAGTCCTGGTCGCGGTAATAGCCGTAGACCGTTCCATGGAACTCGTTGGTTCCACCCTTCGTCACCGCGTTGACGAGCAGGCCGCCGAAATTCCCCTGCCGCACGTCGAACGGAGCGAGCAACACCTGCAGTTCCTTCACCGCTTCGAGCGACACGGACCGCGAGTTCACTTCGGCGCCCGGTGTGCCCGTCGAGCCAAGTCCAAACACGTCGCGCTCGGTCGCGCCATCGATCTGCACGTTGTTCATCCGGTTCGA
Organism: Gemmatimonadaceae bacterium; assembly: GCA_036845045.1. Classification (GTDB taxonomy): domain Bacteria; phylum Gemmatimonadota; class Gemmatimonadetes; order Gemmatimonadales; family Gemmatimonadaceae; genus JABWBJ01. The sequence goes on from DAIUET010000014.1 coordinate 17,567, forward strand.
CATGCCGCCCGCCGAGTAGCCGGCGCCAGATGTCGACACCTGGGGCGACACGCGCACCATGTCGATGATGTTGCGGTTCAGCGATGGAAGGCGCTGCAGCGTCGTGTCGGTCACGATCGTCTTCACGCTGGTGTTCGTCGGCGTGAAGGTCTCGGTCGTCGTTGCGGCGATGATCGTGATGCCGCTGAGCTCCGTCGCGGCGGCCGTGAGCTGCACGTCGAGCGGAAGGACCTGGCTCAGCGCGACGATCTGGTCACGGCGGCGGATCGGGTCGAATCCGATGCGGCGGAAGGTGACGTCGTACGTGCCGACTTCGAGGTTGGGAATGAGGTAGCGGCCATCCGCGCGCGACGTCACGGTGCTGCGGTTCATCCGGCAGTGACGCTTTGCGGATCAGGCCGCGGCGGCCAGCT
>DAIUET010000015.1:0-11899 GCA_036845045.1 Gemmatimonadaceae bacterium
CAGGCTATTGTCGAACCTCAGGGAATCCGGCGTCCGAGAGCGTCTCGGCGACGATGCGATCGTTCTCATGTCCGGGTCGGGTTCGACGGTGGCAGTGGTCGCGGGACCTCCGCCTGAACACGGACTGGCGCTCGGCCCCGTCCCAGGTATCGGAATCGTGCAAACCGAAACGTCCGAATTTGTTGAGCCGGTCGTCCTGACCCATTAGGTTTGCCGCTCCCGTCAACCTGCCCCCTCGTCCAACGGCAGGACATCGGACTTTGGATCCGAGAATGGTGGTTCGAATCCACCGGGGGCAACTCGGTCCGGATTGACCTAACCTCGCGTCACGTCTACGTTTCAGGGCTACGGTAATGGACCTTTTGCCAGGTGTGCTCCGGGGTTTCAAGCTGCTCTCCGGAAACGCCAACAGGGGACTCGCCGAGGAAATCGCCAGGCATCTCGGGGTGGAGCTGTGCCGGATGACACTCACCCGATTTGCGGATGGCGAGATCTTCGTGCGAATCGATGAAAACGTCCGCGGCGCGGACGTTTTTATCGTCCAGCCGACCAATCCGCCGGCGGAGAACATCATGGAGCTGTTGCTCCTGATCGATGCCGCCAAGCGGGCGTCGGCGGCGCGGGTGACCTGCGTCATGCCGTACTACGGCTACTCGCGGCAGGACCGGAAGGACCAGCCGCGGGTGTCGATCGGGGCCAAGCTGGTGGCGAACCTGATCCAGACCGCGGGAGCCGACCGCGTCCTGGGACTCGATTTCCACCAGCATCAGCTGCAGGGGTTCTTCGACGTGCCGGTCGATCACCTCTACGCTTCCCCGGTGCTGGTCTCGCATTTCCGGAAGAAGCAGTTCACGGACCTGGTGGTGGTGGCACCGGACGTCGGCTCGGCCAAGATGGCGCGGGGGTTCGCGCGGAAGCTCGACGCGGCCCTGGCGATCATCGACAAGCGGCGTCCGTCGCCTAACGTGGCCGAGGTGCTGAACGTGGTGGGTGAGGTGGAGGGGCGGGATTGCCTCATTCCCGATGACATGATCGACACGGCCGGCACGGTCACGGAGACCGCGCGGGCGTTGAAGAAGCTGGGGGCGCGGGACATCTACATCTGCGCCTCCCATGGGCTGCTGTCAGGACCGGCGGTCCAGCGGTTGAAGGATGCCCCGATCGCCGAGGTGGTCATCACCGACACGGTCGTGGTGCCCGAGGAAAAGCGGTTCGATCGCCTGCGGGTGCTGTCGGTTGGCGAATTGCTCGCCAAGGCGATCCGGTTCACCCACAGTGAGCAGAGCGTTTCGAGTCTGTTTGATTAAGCTGGTTGTCTGGTACTGCTTACTGGTACTGGTTGCGGGTCAGGAGCGAATCCTCAGTTGGTATTGCATTGAGACAGCGGATGGTGGATCTCCCATCCCACATCCCACATCCCACATCGGTTTTCATATGGCTACTGCACAGTTATCCGCAACCGCTCGCGACAGCAGAGGCAAGGGTGCCGCCCGCTCCCTTCGACGGGAAGGCCGGCTGCCGGCCGTGATCTACGGCCATTCCCGTGAACCGCTGTCGCTGACCGTTCCGGCGCGTGACTTCGAGCGCCTGCTCGAGCGCGTGGCCGCCGAGAACACGGTGATCGAGCTCTCCATCGACGGCAGCATGTCGCGCACGCTGATTCGCGAGATCCAGCGGCATCCGGTGCGCCGCAACGTGCTGCACGTCGACTTTCAGGAGCTCGTCGCCGGCGAGCGGGTGATCGTCCGAATTCCGATCGTGCTGCAGGGCACACCCGATGGCGTGAGGCACAACGGCGGCATCCTGAGCCAGATCATGCAGGAACTCGAGTGCCGGGTCGATCCACTCAACATGCCGAGTGTCATCGAGGTCGACGTCACCAGCGTCACCATCGGTCACTCGTTGCACGTCAGCGAGATCACCGTCCCGGAAGGGGTGGAAGTGATCGACGAGCCGGAAGCAACGATCGCGATCGTCGCCGCGCCGAAGGAAGAAGTGGAGACGCCGGTGCCGGGGACCACACCCGAAACGCCTGCCGAGCCTGAGCTCATCCGGAAGCCGAAGGAAGATGAGGAGGGCGAGACCGAAGAGACTTGACCCTGCCGGACTGGCTGAAGCGCTTTCTTGGCCAGTCGACAGGCCAGGGCGAACGCGACGAGCCGATGAAGCTCATCGTCGGGCTGGGCAATCCGGGGAAGTCGTACGTCGATACACGTCACAACGTCGGCTGGTGGGTCGTCGACCACCTGGCCGGCGTTTGGCGTTTTGACGGGTGGCGGAAAGACCAGAATACGCTCGTCAGCGACGGACGCGTCGCGAACCAGCGCGTGCGGCTGGCGAAGCCGCAGACGTACATGAACCTGAGTGGGGGCATCCTGCGTCCGTACCTGCGGCGCGAATCGTGGTCGGCGGAGACGGATCTGCTGGTGATCGTGGATGACGTCGCGCTGCCGGTGGGACGGTTCCGGCTGCGTGCCCGGGGAAGCGCCGGCGGGCATAATGGGCTCAAGTCGATCGAGGCGGCTGTGGGAGGCCAGGAATACGCGCGCCTCCGGATCGGTGTGGGGCCTGCGTTTGACCGCGACAGGAAAGGAGACCTGGCAGACTACGTCCTCAACAAGATGGGGAAGCAGGAGCGGCGCGAAATCGAAGCTCTGTTCCCGCATCTCGTCGCGATGACGGAGACCTGGATTCACGAGGGAGTGCAAGTCGCAATGAATCGGTTCAACCGGAAGGCGGATGTGGGAGATGGGATGTGAGAGGACCCCGAATCTGATTCACGCGGCGGCGCGGGTTCGATGTTATCGCGCGCTCGGCGACCCGATTTCTGAATACGATGAGCATCCTCGACACCTGATCCACGCGGGCGTCCAGGCGCGCATAGTCGGATGACGTGAGCACCGCGAGATCGCGCGCCAGAAGGACGTGATAATCAAGTTCTCGTGCGGAGCCGAGTGCAATCGTTAGGTACCGCGCAAATTGCGCGCTCGTTGCCTGACCGCTGCCCTCGGCAATGTTGGACGCGACCGACATCGCAGCGCGACGCATCTGATCGATCAAGGACCAGTAGCGCCGGCGCTGAAAGGCTGCCTCTGTGGCCTCGTGGACCTGAAGCGTCAGCGCATGCGCCCTCCGCCAGACGGAGAGTTTTCGAAACGGATACATGCTGCATTCTGTGGAGGGAGAAGACCGGATACACCATCTCCGCATCGCAGGACCGTTTCTTTTTACGCACCAGTGTGATCGGCCGTCGGGTCCACCCACATCCCACCTCCCACCTCCGTTAGGAGGGGGAGGCAGGCGTCAGAATCCTCGCATCATCGGTCTTGGGGTCATTGACGAGAGGGGAGATCTCCCACGCCCGCATCTGGTCGGTTGGAAACGGCGCCACCATGCGTTTCACATCGTCCATCGTGGTCGACGGATCCACCCATGACCCGTAGGCTTCCGGCGCGATCATCACCGGCATCCGGTCATGGATCGGCGCCAGCAGTTCGTTCGGCTCCGTGGTGAGGATCGCGCAGGTAATCAACCATTCGCCGTCCTCCCTGGACCGCCACGCTTCCCACAACCCGCCGAGCGCGAAGACCTCACCGTCGTTCAGTGCCACGGCGTGGGGCCGTCGCCGTTTCTGCCCCGGGACGTCCTGCCATTCGAAGAACACGTCGGCCGGGATCAGGCACCGCCGTTTCTGCATCGCTGCACGGAACGAGGACTTCTCGAGGGCGGTGTCAGACCGGACGTTCGCCATCCGATGGCCGATAGCGGGATCCTTCGCCCACGACGGGACCAGTCCCCAACGGATCATCTCCGCTTCCGTAGCGCCCTTCCGTTCCCGGACGACGAGGATGTCGCTGCTCGGAGGGATGTTGTAACGCGGGACCAGGGGTTGGAGCTCGGAGATACCAAAGCGCTCCAGTTTCAGGGCTTCAGGACGGGTGAGTCCGAAACGGCCGCACATGGGAAGCGGATGTGGAAGGTGAGATGTGGGAGAACCCGACTTCCGATCAAAGCTGATTTGATCTCAGTCGCAGTTTATCTCACATCCCACCTCCCACATCCCCCATCCGGCCCTACACGCAGGCTTCGAAGCTCGTTACGTTTCCCGGACCCAAAACCGATCCACAACCCCCTCCTCGCGCTCCGGCAACCAGCGCGGGGCGGCCACGACCACAGGGAGGATTGCCGACTCATGACCCGCCGATACGAGGCGGTATACATCTTCGACTCTACCCTCGAAGATGCCGCCATCAACGAGAAGATCACGCGCTTCCACGGTCTTCTCAAAAGCACGGAAGAGATCTCCGTCGATCACTGGGGGCGCCGGCAACTGGCCTACAAGATCGGCCCCCGCGATACCGGCTATTACGTCATCGCGCGCTTTCATGCCACCCCCGCCGTACTCCCCGAGTACGAGCGCGCCATGAAGCTCGACGATGGCGTGGTCCGCTACCTCATCACGCTCTTCGAGCACGAGGTTGGCGCCCCGCCGATGACGGAAGAGGAGATGGCCCGCGCTGCCCGGCAGGACGACGACGACGACGAGGATTAATCCATGCGACGCCCACAAAAGAGCTGTCCGTTCTGCGAAGGACGCGTGCACTACGTCGACTACAAGGATGACCGCACCCTCGGCCGCTTCATCACCGACCACGGCAAGATCCTGCCGAGTCGGTTGAGTGGCGTGTGCGCGCGCCATCAGCGCCAGCTGTCGACCGCCATCAAGCGGGCCCGGTACCTGGCGATCATCCCGTACATCCGCGGCCACCAGGCCTGAGTGGACCACGTTCCTGCCCCCACTCCTGATTCCGCTGCCGCCCCCGCCGCGGCGGCGCGGGAGCGGGGCTGGCGCCTGATTCTCCCGGCACTGGGGCTGTTCCTCCTGGTGCCGGCATTCGCGGCGCTCCGCGTCCTTGTCCCCGTCGAGCAGACCATTGTACTGGTCGGCCCCGCGATCGGCGTCTGCGCGCTTGTCGCGTGGGTGCAAGGGGGACGAGTCTGGCTCGCGCTGACCTGGCTGGTGCTCTCCGCATGGATGCTGCTGCGTCCCCTGGGGAGCGCATCCGCCTTCGAGTTCATGGCCCGAGGGTGGGCGATCGTCCTCGTCTCGATGTTCGGGATCGCCTGCATGTTGGGCGGACGCCGCGTCTTCCTGTCCCGCGCGCTCTCGGCGGTCGCCGCAACGTTCATGTTCGCGGGCGCGGTCGTGCTTGTCTCGGACGTATCGCCCGGGCGTGTCCAGCGCACGCTGGCGGACGAACTCGATCGGCGGGCGGCGCCACTGAATGCCCAGGTGCAGGCGACGACGATGGCCGCGGAATGGCAGGACTTCGCCGCCAGCAACCCACGGTTCGCAGCGCTCGTCGAACAGATGCTGGAGAGCTGGAACCGGATGCCGGACGTCACGGTGTCGTTCTTCCCCGCCCTGCTGGCGCTGGAGTCCCTCGCGGCGCTGGCCCTGGCGTGGGGCCTTTTCCATCGCATCAGCCGTACCAGGCTCGGACCACCTCTTACCAGGCTTCGCGACTTCCGGTTTGGCGACCAGCTGGTGTGGGGGCTTCTGGTTGGCATCGTCCTCGTGGTCATTCCCACGCTCGATGCGTTGCGCGGACTCGGCTTCAACCTGATCCTGTTCTTCGGCGCGCTGTACGTACTCCGCGGCCTGGGCGTGCTGGCCTGGTTCATCGCGGAACGGCGGCTCGCACTGGCCATCCTGATCCTGCTCGCGCTGCTCTTTACGCCTGCCGTGGGTATCCTGGCGCTGGCGCTGGGACTCGGGGATACCTGGGTCGACTGGCGCGGCAGGGCCCGGCAGCAACCGACCTAACGTTCATTTTTTCGGAGTCAAGTCATGGAAGTGATTCTTCGGCAATCGGTCGAGAAGCTCGGCACTCCCGGAGACGTGGTGAAGGTCTCCAACGGCTACGCGCGCAACTACCTCCTTCCGCGCGGCATCGCCGTCATCGCGACCGAGGGCAACAAGAAGCAGATCGAGGCGCAACGGCAGCGGCTCGAGGCAGCGGAGGATTCCCGTCGGGAAGAGGCGCAATCGCAGGCGGCCGCGTTCGAGCAGGTCTCGCTGACGTTCTCCGCGCGCGTCGGTGAAGAAGGAAAGCTGTTCGGCTCCGTCACCGCCGGCGACATCGTCCAGCAGCTGGAAGCCCTTGGGCACAAGGTCGAAAAGCGGCAGGTCGACCTGCATGAGCCCATCAAGGCACTGGGCGTCTATCGCGTGCCGATCCGCCTGCACGCGGACGTGAAGCCCGAGATCAAGGTCTGGGTGATCAAGCAATAGGTGGAAAGCTGGAAGGTGGAAGTTGGAATGACCCCTCACCTCTCCTCCCAGCTTCCAGCGTCCAACTATCAGGGAATGCCGGGGCACGGCGTGTCCAGGCTCAGGGCTCGTGGATCGGGATTGCCGCCCGTCCCGCGAGCCCTCTGGCCATTCGTGCCGTCCCTTTCACCGTCTTCTAATGTCGCGGCCTGTGGTGCCGCATTATGCTTTGGAATCAAGGGAGCATTGTCAGGCTCCCGCTGCCGGAACAAAACATCGAGCCTCTCCTACAAAGGCGCGTTCGTGACTCCATCCCGCGCATGAAATCGTCGTCGGCCGTACGGCCAAGTCTCGCCGCCGCGCAGGCCGCGGCCGCGCTCTGCCTCGACCTGAAGGCGAACGATGTTGTGATCCTGGACCTGGAAGGCGTCTCTGACATGACGGATTGTTTCGTGATCGCGAGCGGGTCGTCGGACACGCACGTGCGCGCGATCGCGGAACATGTCGCCGAAGAGATGAAGAAACGCGGCTTCACTCCCCATCATGTCGAGGGGCTGAACCAGGGGCGCTGGGCGCTCGTCGATTTCGTGGATTTCGTAGTGCACGTTTTTCATCCCACGCTGCGGTCGTTCTATCAGCTGGAGCGGCTGTGGGGGGATGCGCCGGTCGTCGCGGTGGCACCGCAAGGAGCAGGCACATGAAGCAGGCGAGAGCGCTCGCATTGATCCTGGCAGCGGCCATGGCGTCGCCAGCCGGAGCCCAGCAGTACTTCGGCCAGAACCAGGTTCAGTTCGACAAGTTCCGATGGAAGGTGATCGAGACGCCGCACTTCACGATTCACTTCTATCCTGAGGAACGCGACGGCGTCATGGACGCCGCCCGCATGGCCGAACGCTCGTATGCGCGCCTCTCGCGAATGCTCAAGCACGAGTTCCGGGAGAAGAAGCCGCTGATCCTCTACCGGTCGCGCGGCGATTTCGGGCAGAACAATGTCACGGGTGATCTCGGCGAAGGCGTGGGCGGCGTCACCGAGGCGCTGCGGCACCGGATCCTCCTCCCCTTCACCGGCGACTACAAGAGCTTCGAGCACGTCCTCGCGCACGAACTGGTGCACGCGTTCCAGTACGACATTTTCGCCCGCGGGCGCGCCGGAAACGGCCTGCAGACGCTGGCCCAGGTGAACCCGCCGCTCTGGTTCGCCGAAGGGATGGCCGAGTACCTGTCCATTGGGCCGAACCATATCCTGACCCAGTCCTGGGTACGTGACGCGGCCCTCAACGGGTCGCTGCCGACGATCAAGCAGATGACCGAGCGTCCGGACCTGTACTTCCCGTATCGGTACGGCGAGGCCCTGTGGGAATACGTCGGCGCCCGCTGGGGCGACGACGTGATCGGCGAGATCATGAACTCCGCGCCCAACGTGGGCATCGACCGCGCCTTCAAGCGCGAGATCGGACTCAGCCTCGACGAGCTGAGCGACGAGTGGCGTGATGCCATGCAGGTGAAGCACCTCCCGCAGGTCGCGAACCTCGATCGCGCCCGCAAGTTCTCCGAGCCCCTGCTTTCGCAGCGCAAGACCGGCGGCTTCTCCGAGCTGTTCATCGCACCGTCGCTGTCGAACGACGGCAAGCTGATCACCTTCATCTCGCAGGGCAGCTTCCTGCGCGGCGAGGTGTTCCCCGACCTCTGGCTCGGCGACGCGGAGACGGGGAAGCGGATCAAGCGTCTCGTACAGACGACGACGTCGCCCGACTTCGAGGAGCTGCGACTGCTCTATTCGCAGAGCGCCTTCTCCCCCGACGGCAAGCTGCTCGCCTTCTCCGCCCAGCGCGAAGGCCGCGACATCCTCTACGTGATGGATGTCGAGCGGCGGAAGACAGTCAAGCGGTTCGACGTGGGCCTCGAGTGGGTCACATCACCCTCCTGGAGCCCTGACGGCAAGCAGATCGTCGTCAGCGGCACCAACAGCGGCCTGACGGACCTCTTCGTCATCGACTTCGAGACGGCCGCCCTGCGGCGCCTGACGAACGACAAGAATGGCGACCTGCAGCCCGCCTGGTCACCGGACGGCCAGCAGATCGCCTTCGTGACCGAGCGCGGTGAGGGCACGGACTTCGACATGCTCCGCCTCGGCAACTGGCGGGTGGCCACGTACGATTTCCGTAGCGGCACCATCGAGGTGGTGCCCGGACAGGGCGGCCACAGCCTGAATCCCCAGTGGGCGCCCGACGGGAAGTCGATTGCCTATATCAGCGACCGCACGGGCATCGCGAACCTGTTCCTCTTCGACATCGCCTCGAAGGAGCACTATCAGCTGACGAACGTGATCGGCTCCGTCAGCGGGATCACCGAATACAGCCCCGCGATCACGTGGGCGCGCCAGGCCGACAAGCTCGCGTTTACCTACTTCGAGGATGGCGACTACACGGTCTGGATGACGAACAACCCGCGCCGCCTGCGCGGTGAGCCGTATCGCGACCGGCCGACCGTCGTCGCCGGCGCGCAGGCACCTAACGTGACCCCGACCGGGCAGCCGATCGTGAGCCGTCCGGGCGAGGCGCAGCGCGCCGACGTCCTCCGCAGCGCCATCACCACCGCCGGCCGCGACAGCGGCGCCAGCAGCGTGAACGACCCGCGCCGCAGCTCGGTATACCGCGCCTCGACCGGCATCCGCGCATCGGCGGATATCCCCGGCCAGGCCGAGCGAACCGGAACGGCACCGCTGAGTGTGGCGCAGCTCCTGGACAGCGTGAACCTGGCGCTGCCCGACACGACGACGTTCCGGGAGTACGACTACAAGGTCGGCTACCGGCCGGAATCGATCTACCGCCCGAGTATCGGGTACGCGCAGGACAATTACGGGCGCGGCCTCTATGGCGGCGCCGGGGTGATCCTGGCTGACCTGCTGGGCAACAACCAGCTGGTCCTCGCCGGCCAGGTGAACGGCCGCCTCAGTGAAGCGTTCCTGCTTGGCGCATACACGAACCTCGGCAACCGGCTCCAGTACACGGTCGGAGTGGCGCAGTCGCCCTATTTCTTCATCCAGGGGTACGGGCTGACGCCCTATGGCGACGGCTCGTCGAACTTCGTCGAGACGTATGAGGTCGCGCGGTACATCGTGCGTGAGGCCTTCGCCATCGGCATGCGCCCCTCCAACCGGTTCAACCGGATGGAAGTGGGCGTTTCGGCGAACAACGTGGCTCGCTCCATTGCCCTCTACAGTCGGGGAGTGGACGGCCTCACCGGCTACGGAACGCAGTGGTTCGTGGACAGCATCGTCAATTATCCCGGGCTGAACTACATCGCCCCGTATGCCGCCTACGTCTCGGACAACTCGCTGTTCGGATACACCGGTCCGATCGCCGGGCGGCGGTATCGCCTCCAGGTGCAGCCGGTCATCGGCGGGTTGCGCTGGACCGAGTTCTCGGCGGATTACCGTCGTTATGTGCCCGTGCTCTTCAACTTCCTGACCGTCGCCTGGCGGACGCAGGGGAGCATCGGCATCGGCCGGGACGAGATGGTCTTCCCGAAGTATCTGGGTCGGGCGGACTACGTTCGCGGCTACGATCGCGAGCAATATGCGGCGCAGTTCTGTGGCGGCATCTTCTCCGACCAGTCGTCATGCAACGTGACCGAGTTGCTGGGAAGCCGCTTCCTGCTCGGGAACGTCGAGTTGCGGTTCCCGCTCGTGCGTCGCTTCGATCTCGGCGTCATTCCGATTTCGCTGCCGCCCGTCGATGGACTGTTCTTCTTCGACGCGGGCATTGCCTGGGAGAAAGGGCAGAGTATCTCGCTGTCCCGGCCGGTGAACTATGACCAGGATCTCCAGCGGTACCTGCTGCGGAGCTATGGCATGGGAATCCGGATGAACCTCTTCGGTTACGCGCTGCTGCGGGCGGATTACGCGATCCCGCTCGATCGTGGTGCCCGGCGCGGCTACTGGGTCCTGACGCTCGGGCCAAGCTTCTAGCTCCGGCTCGGGATGATCGAGAGGCGCGGCAGCACCTGCCGCGCCTCTCGTTCTTTTCTTTCGTAGCGCGCTCGCATCTCGCACTCGTCCTACCTACTTTACGCGGGTGCGGGGCCGACTTCTTTCGCTTGCGATTCTCGCGCTGACCGCCTGCTCCGACCGTGGCGGCTCTGCGGGAGGTGACGTCGCCACCTTCGGTGCCGCGTATGGACAGGATCCCATTGCCCTCCGCGTCGGTCGAGGAGGCGGCAAGGTCCGCGCGTACCAGTATCCACGACTCGATTCGCTGATCTGGACGTCCACGCAGTCGATCGGCGCCCAGGCGCGGATCCTCGCCTTCGATCCGGAAAATGGACTCGAGGCGTACATCGATCGAGCGGGTGTGCCGGGGTGGATCGACTTGCGTGTGGGGACCGTGAAGCCGAGCCGCACGTCCAGGCTCGCGATCATGACATCGGTCGATGCCTGGTCCATCTTCGGCGTCACCCGTGACACGCTCATCCACCGGTCCACGCCCAGCGGCGAGTGGGAGTACAAGGTGTCCCAGCCGGTCCGGGGTCTGTTCCCCACGGCGGATGGTGGCCTCCTCGTCCTGTCGTCGGACGAGGAGCGGTCGATGCTCCGCCGCCTGAGGCCTCCCGAACGGACCGTCCTGGATTCGGCAAGTATCGCCACGCCGTCGCTGGTGGCCATGTCGCCGCTCGGGGACCGCGTGTACCTGGCCTTCGGCAGCGAAATCGCGGCACTCAACGCCAGCAACTTCCAGGAGACGGCACGGGTTGCCTTTGATGCGCCGGTGGTCGCGCTGGCGACGACGCCGTCGGGGGATCGTGTATTTGTTGCCGTCGAACGTTCCCACGAGATCGCCGTGCTCGACCGTTACAGCGGCGAGGAGGCCGAAGCTATCCTCTTGCCGGGGGCCACGAGGGAGCTGCGCATAGACCCGTTAGGCAGGCTGCTGCTGGCCCGTCCCGACACGGGCGACTCCGTCTGGGTCATTGACGTGGGAACAAACCGGCGCGTGACGACGCTCCCGACGCCGTGGCGTGACGACCTCCCCAACGTGGCGCCTGACGGGGCTGTGGCGACAGTGGTCGGGGAGGACGTGCACTTCACCGTTCCGGGACATGACCGGCCACGGATCATCGTCGAGGATGGCGGCAAGGAGGTCTGGCATTTCGTGTTCTGGAACGGCTTCCGCCCACGGGCGCCAGGGCTGGACCTGCCGGTCGTCTTCCCCATCGACACCTTCTACTACGCGGACCCGGTTCTCGACTCCCTGGCGACAACCCCGACGCCGGTCGCCGTGGACACCACCACCACTCGCCCGCAGGTGGTCCCGGCGGATACGACGATCCGAACGCCGCAGGTGAGTACCGTCTGGAGCGTGCAGGTAGCGGCCGTGCTGTCGGAAGACCGCGCCCGGGAAATTGCGCGGACGATCCGCGTGGATGGCACGCAGCCGAGGGTGGTCGTGTCGTCGGTTGACGGAGCGCGGGTCTATCGCGTCGTGATGGGGCCGTTTTCCTCGCGCGCGGAAGCGGATCGGATCGGGCGGCAATCGGGCCGCGACTACTGGGTCTTCGAGGGCGTGCCGTGACACCGGCGGACCGTATGGTCCAGTCCACCGGTGGCCCGTTCGATGACCGGGCAGC
>DAIUET010000015.1:11999-17687 GCA_036845045.1 Gemmatimonadaceae bacterium
ACCGTGAGTCGCGAGGCGCCGGTGCCGTGGTCGGTGGAAATCGCGAGCGTCAATACGATGAACGGCGCGATGGCCCGGGTTCGCCAGGCGCTCGATTCGCTTCCGGTGCCCACTTTTGCCGCCAGCCATCCAGGTGGTGGATCGGCCACGTGGTACCGCCTCCTCACCGGCGCTTTTACCACCAGCGATGAAGCCGACTCGCTCCTGGCTGTGCTCCGTGCGCGCGGAGCCATCGAACCAGCCGCCGGACGGGTCGTCCAGGCGCCGCTGGCCTGGCTGCTCGAGGAGGGGGTCCTCGAGGAGCAGTTGCCGGCCCGCCTGTTCGGGTGGCGCCAGCAGGGACTCCCCGCCTACGCGCTCGTCGACCGGAATGGCACGACGCGGATTTACTTTGGCGCATTCGAGAACGAGGCCGAAGCCCGCCTGCTCACGCCGATGCTCGATAGTCTCAACCTTTACGCGACCCTCGCCACGAGGATCGGGAGTGTTCGTTAGGTGCGCCTGACCAGACTCGAGATGCACGGCTTCAAGTCGTTCGCCGACGAGACCTCCATGCTGTTCGACGACGGGGTGACCGCCATCGTCGGTCCCAACGGCTGCGGCAAGTCGAACGTGTCGGATGCCGTGCGCTGGGTGCTGGGCGAGCAGCGGGCGCGGATCCTCCGCGGCGCGAAAATGGAGGAAGTGATCTTCCAGGGATCGTCGGCCCGGCGCGCCGTGAACCTGGCCGAGGTGTCGCTGGTCTTCGCCAACGACGACGGGATCCTGCCGACGCCCTTCCGCGAAGTGGTCGTCACGCGCCGCCTGTCACGGTCGGGTGAGAGCGACTACCTGCTCAACGGCGCCCCGTGTCGCCTCCGCGACATTCACGACCTGATGCGGGGCACGGGGCTGGGCACGGACGCCGGCGTCGTCATCGAGCAGCGGATGATCGACGCGCTGCTCTCCGACCGTCCCGACGACCGGCGGGAACTGTTCGAGGAGGCTGCGGGCATAGGCCTCTATCGCGACCGCCGGCGCAACACCGAGCGTCGCCTCGACGAGACCACGCAGGACCTGGCGCGGCTGGACGACCTGCTCGGCGAGGTGCAGAGCCAGGTCCGCTCCCTGTCCCGGCAGCGCAAGCGTGCCGAGCGCCACGCGGAGCTCATGGAGCGGCGCTTCGCGGTCGACCTCACGCTGGCCTCCCGCGACATGGCCTCGTGGCGGGAGGAGTTGGCCCAGCTCGAGGTGAAGCTCGCCGACTTGCGCGCGACGATGCCCCAGGCGGAGGAGCGCGTCAGGCAGGCGGAAACCGCGCGCGATGCGGCGCATAACGAGCGCTCCGCCAGCGATGCGCACCGGAACGAACGGTCGCGTGAAGCGGGCGCCGTGCGCGAGACGGTCCAGGCGCTGCGCTCGGAGATCGCGGTCGCCAGCGAACGGCACCGGAACGCCATGGAACGCCGCCAACGGGCCGAAGACGAGCGGCGTGAGGGAAGCGAAACCGGCAGACGCATCGACCGGGATCTCGCCGCGGCCGCGGCCGAGTGCAACGAGCTGGAGCGGCTGGTCGCCGAGGCCCAGCGCGAGCTGGCGGCGCGCACGCAGGCGGAGGCCGAGGCGCGCGAGTCGGTGCGACTCGCCCGTGACGACGCCGAGCAATCGGAGCGGATGTCCCGCGAGGCGCGCGATCAGATGCGCACCCTGGTCGCCGACCGCGAAGCCGCGTTGCGCGAGCTGACCGAGCTCGAGACCCGCACGCGCGCCCTCGACGCCGAACGCGGACAGTTGAGCGAAGCCGCCGAGGTCCTCGCGCGCGAAATTCACGGCGCCCGCCAGACGGCCGTCGCCGCGCGCGAAAGCGTGGAGCGGGCACAGTCCGCCCTCGATCAGGCGCGGCTCGAGGCCCTGGCGGCGCGGGAGAATGACGCGTCAGCGCGCGCCGAGCTGGGTCGGATCGAGGATCTCTACACCGCGGTCGAGGGGCGCATGCACGGGCTGGAAGGCCTCGAGCGCGAGCGCGTTGGGCTCGCTCCGGCGGCCGCGCGGCTGCTCGAGGCGCGCGACCGGTTCGGCGCTGGTGCCATCCTGGGACCGCTTTCCGATTTTGTGACCGCGAGCGCCAACGCCGCGGCGTCGATCGAGCGATTCCTGGGCATGAGCGTGCACGCGGTCCTGGTGCGTGACCGGGCCGTGGCTGATGCCGTCCGCGAGTGGCACGCTGAAACGGCGCCAGGCCCGCTCCTCCTGCTGCCGCTCGATGCGGTGAACAGCAACGACGGTACGGCAGCCGGCGATCTCATCGAGCAGCTCGAGCTGGCGCCGGAGGCCGCGGGCTGGGCTCGGCTCCTGCTCGAAAGGGTTACGTCCCTGGAGGACGGATCATTCATCGACAGGCGCGGAGCGATCTGGTTGCCCGGTCCCTCGGCCGGACCGGGTCCGCTGCGCCGCCGCGCCGAGCTGGCGACGTTGCGGTCGGAACTGGCCGCCGCGGATGAATCGCGCCGCTCGGCCGCGGGCGCCACCGAAGTCGCCCGCGCCCGGCTCCAGGACGCGGAAGCGGCGGTCGTTGCCGCGGCGGATGCGTCGCATGCGGCGCATAACGTGGAGCGCCACGCGCGGGAGGCGCTGGCGGAACTCGAGCGCCGGCATGCCCGCTACGAGCGCGAGCTGCATGACTCCCGCACGCAGTCCGCGCAGCTGTCGAGTCGGGTCGAGGCGCTCGCGAGTCAGGTGCGTCTCATCGACGACTCCGAATCGCAGGCGCGGACGGCGGCAGCGCGCCACGACGCACGAGCGAACGCACAGCGCGAGGGACTCGCCTCCGCGGAGTCCCGGATGGATGCCACCCGGGACCGCCGCACCGACGCGCAGGTCGCGCTGGCCCAGGCGCAGGCGCGGTTGCAGGTCGCCAGCGACCGCAGGCAACGGCTGCGCGAGGAACGCGATTCCGCCACGAACCGCCTCGCCACGCTGACGTCGGAACTGACGCAAATCGAGGAAGCCGACCGCGCCCTCGCCGCCCGGATGGACGCCTGGCAGGCCGACCTGGAAGCGAAGGTTGCCGAGCTGACAGCCGCCGAATCGCGCCTGGAAGCCGCCGAGCGCGCCGTGGCCGACGCGAACGACCGCGTGGCGCACGCGGAGCATGAACTCGATTCCGCCCGCGCCGCGGCCCATGACCACGGTGAGGGACTGCATAACGCGCAGCTCCGGTTCACCGAGCTCTCCGGGCGTCGCACGGCGATCCGTGAGCGGCTCGAGGCGGAATGGCGCCGCCCGCTCGACGAGCTGATGTCCACCGTCCAGCCACTCGACCTCGACGACGAGGCGCTGCGCGCCGAGGCGGTCGCCCTGCAGCAGCAGGTCGACGCGTTAGGTCCGGTGAACCCACTGGCCATCGAGGAACACGACGAAGAAGTGAAGCGGTTCGACTTCCTGTCCGGCCAGCGCGCTGACCTGAACGACGCCCGGAACTCGCTGCAGGCGGCGATCCGGGAAATCGACGCGACCGCCCGGGAGATGTTCCTGTCGACATTCACGCAGGTGCGGGAGAACTTCCGGCACATCTTCATGACCCTGTTCGGCGGTGGCGAGTGCGACCTGCGGCTCGAAAATCCGGACCTGCCGCTGGACTGTGACATCGAGGTGCACGCCTCACCCCGCGGCAAGCGCACGCAACGGATTCACCTGCTCTCGAGCGGTGAGCGGGCGCTGGTGGCGCTCTCGCTGCTGTTCGGCATCTTCCTCACGAAGCCCAGCCCCTTCTGCCTGCTGGACGAAGTCGACGCCCCGCTCGACGACGCCAACATCGGCCGGTTCGTGCGGATGCTGAACGAGTTCAAGCAGAAAACGCAGTTCATCGTGATCACGCACAACCCGCGCACCACGACCGAGGCGGCCGATGCCGTCTACGGCATCACCATGCAGGAGCCGGGGGTGTCGTCCGTGGTGAGCGTGCGGATGCGCGGGCCGAACCTGGATGATGCGAGCACGGATAGCGATGAGCCGGCCGATACCGCGACGGCGCTCGAGCGGACTCCGGCCGAGGAAGTGGCGACCTCACTGTGAACAGAGCGGAGGTGAGATGTGGGATGTGCGAGGACCCTGATCGGTTCTGATCAGATGGCGGGTTCTCTCACCTCCCACCTCCCACATCCGTTATGAAGATCACGACGATTGGCACAGGCACCGCTGCCCCACACGCAAGGCGGGCGCAAAGCGGCACGCTCATCGAGGTAGGCAGCGTCCGGCTCCTGATCGACTGCGGGAGCGCCGTCGTCCTGCGCATGGCGGAACTCGGGTTGGCCTGGCAGAAGATCACCCACGTCGCCCACACGCACTTCCACGCCGACCACACCACCGACCTCGCGACGCTGATCTACGGATGGCGGTACGGTCAGCTTCCGCCGCGCGCCGAACCGGTGGAGCTGATCGGCCCCCCGGGGTTCGAGGCGCTGCTGGGGACATTCAGGGCCGCGTTCGGCGAGGAGCTGCTGAACCCCCCGCCCGTCATCAGCATCGTCGAGTTGGACCCCGGCGTCAGCCACCCCCTGGGAGACGATGTCGTGCTGGAGTCGCTCAAGGTTCCGCACACGCCGGAGAGTGTGGCATATTCCGTAAGCGGACGCGGCCGGCGCGTGGTCGTTTCGGGGGACACCGGGTTCGATCCGGCGCTGGCCGTGTGGGCTGAGGGGTGTGACGTCCTGGTGTGCGAGTGCTCGTTGCCGGACACACTGGCCCTGCCCACGCACCTGACGCCTCGGCAGTGCGGAGCCATCGCGGCCATCGCACGCCCGAAGCAGCTGGTGCTGACGCATTTCTACCCGCCCGTCGAGGCCGAGGACATCGCGGACCAGGTGGCCGAGCATTTTGGGGGCCCGCTGGTGTGCTCGCACGACGGCTGGTCCATCGAACTCGAGGAGTCGTAATGCTCGTCGTTATGCACCACGGCGCGTCCACAGCGGAGGTGGAAGCGGTCTGCCAGGCGATTCGTGACATGGGATACCAGCCGGTGCCCATGCCGGGCGAGCAGCGCACTGCCGTGGGACTGATCGGCAATGACGGCCCGGTCGATGACTCGAACGTGATCGGGCTGCCGGGCGTCGCGCAGGTGCTGCATGTCTCGAAGCCGTACAAGCAGGTCTCCCGCGAGTGGAAGGCCGACACCACGCTGGTGAACCTCGGCCGCGGGGTGAGCGTCGGTGGGCGCGATGTGGTCGTGATCGCCGGCCCGTGCTCGGTCGAGTCGGAGGAACAGATCGTTGCGTCCGCACAGGCCGTGCGCGCGGCCGGGGCGACGGCGCTCCGCGGCGGTGCATTCAAGCCGCGCAGCTCACCGTATTCCTTCCAGGGACTGGGGAAGCGCGGCCTGCAACTGCTCGCCCTCGCCAGGCAGGAGACGGGACTCCCTATCGTCACCGAGGCGATGGACGAAGCCGGCGCGGAGCTCGTGGCG
Source organism: Gemmatimonadaceae bacterium (assembly GCA_036845045.1). GTDB lineage: Bacteria > Gemmatimonadota > Gemmatimonadetes > Gemmatimonadales > Gemmatimonadaceae > JABWBJ01. The sequence goes on from DAIUET010000015.1 coordinate 17,440, forward strand.
GAATACGCCGATTGCATCCAGCTTGGCGCGCGGAACATGCAGAACTACTCGTTGCTGCGCGCCGTTGGCCGGCTGCGGAAGCCGGTACTGCTGAAGCGCGGGTTGGCGGCGACGATCACGGACCTGCTGCTCAGCGCGGAGTACATCCTGGCCGAGGGGAATCCGCAGGTCATCCTCTGCGAGCGCGGCGTCCGCAGCTTCGACAGCGCGGCGAGGAACATGTTCGACCTCAATGCGATCCCGATCGT
>DAIUET010000016.1:0-7505 GCA_036845045.1 Gemmatimonadaceae bacterium
AGTGGTAACCCGGGAGCTGCTGGAATCCTACGCGATCATTGCTCACGAAATCGACCGCGAAGACGATGCCGGCGTCAGGCACGAAGCCGACGATCATGTTATCGGTGTGGCTGCGGCCGAGGTAATGCAGCTCGATACGACGTCCGAGGTGATCGAGCGACAGGCGCTGGGCGAAAGTCATCGTCGGAAGCGGCAGATCCTGGTTCCCCGCCGCGCGAATCGGCGCCACCGCCGCTTCGTGCGCGATGATCGGGACATCCTGCTGGCCAAACCCCGCGATGAGGGCGGGCGCGCCGGTCGCGTGATCGGCGTCGCTGTGGCTGTACACAACCGCGGCCAGTGGCACGCCCGGGGCGACGCGCTTGATCTCGGTGGCATAGGTCGTCGCCGCCTCCCTCGAGATTGGATCGAAGGCCACGATGCCGCGTGAAGTCACGACGAAGAGCGTGTTGTGCCCCTGCCAGCGAAACTTGTAGATGCCCTCGGCGACGCGGGTCGTTTCGTAAGGCGCCTGCTGCACGCCTGACGATGCGGCGGCAAGGACCAGCGGCAGGCAGGCCACGAGCGTTCGATACATGAGTACTCCTTCTTGCCGGCGGGCGAGGAATTCCGGCTCGCCTGGTCAAGGTGGTCCAGGCTCCAGATGGTGGCAAGCTCCACTTCAGTGAAAGTCGTGGCTCCTGGCCCAGGCCTCGCCCGCATCGGCCTTGAGGGCGTGGAAGGTCTCGCCGCGCAGGTTCACCACGCCGTGCTCCACCTGGAGCGTCCCGCGGATGAGCAGGAGGGGGGAATTCGAGATGAGGAGCGCCTGGCGCTCGAATCGTTTCGGTGTGACGACCACGTTGAGGATTCCCGTTTCGTCTTCCATGGAGAGGAAGACAAACCCCTTGGCGGTGCCCGGCCGCTGTCGGACGATGACGAGCCCTGCGTGCGCGACCCGCTCACCGTCGCGGCCGTTGCGCAGGAGGTCGGCGGCGGTCCGGATGGCATTCGGCGACAGAATCTTCCGCAGGTGGCGCATGGGATGGCCGTTGAGCGAGAGCCCGGTCATCCGGTAGTCGGCATCGGTGAGCTCGATCTGCGACATCGGGGGGAAGTGACTCGGCTCTGACGGGTGAATCGTGACTCGTGAATCGTGAATCGTGGTTGTTTCCTCTGGCCTCTGGCCTCTGGCCTCTGGCCTTTTCTCGTGACTCGTGACTCGTGACTCGTGACTCGGCTCGGACGAGTGAATCGTGAATCGTGAATCGTGAATCGTTGTTGTTTCCTCGGGCCTCCGGCCTCTGGGCTCCGGCCTCTCCTGTGGCCTGTGGCCTCTGGCCTCTGGCCTCGGTGCTAATGGCCCCGCTTCCCCTCGCATCGCATCCAGCGCCCGCCACAACGCCACGCGCCGCCGCTGGGCAGGCGGCTGGTCCCTCACCATGCTGTCGAATGCCCCCGCCTCGCACAGCGCTCGCACCGCCCCCTGGTCCACGCCCGATCGCCTGACGAAATCCGCGATGTCGACGAACGGACCGTCCGCCAGCGCTTTCTCGAGCCTTTCACGCGATGCGGCGCCGAGTCCGCGCACCAGGCGGAGACCAAGCCGGACTTCAGGAACGTGACTCGTGACTCGTGACTCGTGAATCGTGGGTGACTTCTGACTTCTGACCTCTGACTTCACCGCCTCGAGCCTCGAGCCTCGAGCCTCGACCCTCGTGGTCACGTTCTTGTCGAACGGCACCACCACCCGCCCATCACCGAGTTCGAGTGAGTGATCCCAGGCTGACGTGGCGAGGTCGATCGGCCTGACGATGACGCCATGCCGTCTTGCGTCCTCGATCAGCGTCCCCACCGAATAGAATCCCATCGGCTGGGCATTGAGCATCGCCGCCAGGAACTCGGGCGCATAGTAGTGACGCAGGTACGCCGACGCATAGACGATCAGCGCGAAGCTGGCGGCGTGTGACTCGGGGAATCCGTAGTCGGCAAAGGCGTTGATCTGGTTGTAGATCCGTCGCCCCGTCTCCTCGTCGATACCGTTCTTCTTCATGCCGGCGATGAGCCGCTCGCAGATCGCCGCCATTCGTTGACGCGAGCGTTTATGTCCCATTGCCTTCCTCAGCACGTCGGCTTCGCCTGGGGTGAACCCGGCGGCGGTGATGGCCACCTGCATCCCCTGTTCCTGGAAGAGCGGCACGCCTAACGTGCGCTTGAGCACCGGCTCCAGCGACGGGTGCGCGAACGTGACGGGTTCCTCGCCGAGCCGCCGGCGCAGGTACGGGTTGACCATGTCGCCCTGGATGGGGCCGGGGCGGATCAGCGCCACCTCGACCACCAGATCGTAGAAGCAGCGCGGCTGGAGCCGGGGCAGGGTGTTCATCTGCGCCCGGCTTTCGACCTGGAAGACGGCGATGGTGTCGGCGCGACAGAGGTCGTCATACACCGCCTGGTCGGTCATGTCGAGCGCGGCCAGGTCGAGCGACACGCCGCGCGCCGCCTGGATGTACTTCAGGCAGTCCTGCAGCACGGTCAGCATCCCCAGGCCTAACAAGTCGATCTTGACCAGGCCGGCGGCATCGAGGTCATCGCGCTCCCACTGGATGACGGTGCGGCCGGGCATCGAGGCCGGCTCGATCGGCACCACGGTCCGCAGTGGCTCGCGAGTCAGCACGAACCCGCCGACATGGATGGAGCGGTGTCGCGGGATCTGGTGGAGTCCGTCGACGATGTCGGGGAGCACCTTGACCCTCGGATCGTTCGGATCGAGACCAGTGTCGTCGGGTGGGGAATCGGGAATGGGGAATGGGGAATGGGGAATCGACGGTGTTCCCTCTGGCCTCTGGCCTCTGGCCTCTGGCCTTGCCTCTGGCCTCTGGCCTCTGGCCTCTGACCTCAGGAGCTTTTCAGCCGTCCACTCATCCGGCTTCTTCCTCGGATCGTCAGGCACGGCGGGTCGATCCGATTGCGGATCCAGGTCGTAATGACGACCGGTCATCACCTCGAGGCTCGCCCCCTTCCGCAGCTCCTCGGCGGTCGCTTCGGCCGAGAAACGGTCGGCCAGGGTGCTCAGCACATTGGCCTGCTCGACGGAAAAGCCGAGCACGCGCGCCGCGTCGCGGACCGCCGACCGGCCGCGGAAGGTGATGTGCTCGCAGACCATCGCGGCATGCTCGCGGCCGTACCGCTGGTAGACGTACTGCAGGACCTCCTCGCGGTCGCGATGGGCGAAGTCGATGTCGATGTCGGGCGCCTCTTTCCGCTCCTCGCTCAGGAAGCGCTCGAACAGCAGGTCCATCTTCACCGGATCGATCGCCGTGATGCCGAGGCAGTAGCAGACCACGGAGTTGGCCGCCGACCCGCGCCCCTGGCAGAGCACCCCCGCCCGCCGCGCGAAGCGCACGATATCCCAGACGATCAGGAAGTAGCCGGCGAGGCCGAGTTTCCGGATGAGGGCGAGCTCGTGGTCGATCTGCTGGCGATATTTCGGGGGCAAGTCGGGAATGGGGAATGGGGAATGGGGAATCGGGGGTGTTCCCTCTGGCCTCTGGCCTCTGGCCTCTGGCCTCCCCGGTGGTCCCAGCCGCTCCATCGCTCCCTGCATAACGAGTTGCGCCAGGTACGCGTCGGGCGTTACGCCCGGTGGCAGGTGAAAGTCCGGCAGCGACGGCCTGAGGTCCTCGAGCCGGAATGCACATCGCTCGGCGATGCCTAACGTGTTGCGGAGGCCGGTGTCATCCTGCTGCCAGCGGCGGCGCATCTGGGCCGCGCTGCGCAGGTACCACTCACCGTTCGGGCGCAGGCGTGTCCCCATCTCGTCGAGCTGGCGCCGGTGGCGGATCGCCGTGAGCACGTCATGGACGAGCCGTCCGCGGGGCATGGCGTAGTGCACGTCGTTCGTCACGACCCAGGGGATGCCGAACGAGCGGGCCAGCGGGATGAGCTGTCTGACGAGTGCCTGTTCCTCGGGGAGGCGGTGGTCCCAGCATTCGATGGCCAGGCGGCCGTCGAACAGGTCGAGGAGCGTGGCCACCGCCTCCGCGGCGCCCTCGGGGTCGCCAGCGGCCAGGCGCCGCGGCACCCAGCCGGCGGGGCACCCGCTGAGCGCGAACAGGCCGCGGGTGTGGCGGGCCAGCGTATCGAGCGTGATGGCCGGGTCCCCGCGCGTCGTGTCCATGCGGGCGCGGGTGATGAGGGTGCTCAGGTTCCCGTACCCTTCGCGCGACTCGGCCAGCACGACGAGGTGGGTCCGGTCGCCGCCGGCCACCACCGTCAGTTCGGCGCCCAGGATACCGGCGAGGCCCAGTTCCCGCGCCGCCTGGGAGAACCGGACCGCGCCGCCGAGGTCGTCGTGGTCGGTGAGGGCCAGGGCCGGCATGCCTAACGCTACCGCCCGGGCGACGAGCTCCTCGGGCTCCGACGCCCCGTCGAGCAGCGAGAAGACGGAATGGCAGTGGAGTTCTACATATCCAGATGGGAGAGGGGAGATGGGAGATGGGGGTTCCGCCCTCCTCCGCCCTCCGACCTCCGACCTCTGACCTCGCCGTTCAGTCATACCATCCCTGCACGAACCAGCTGCTGCCTGACGAGTGGTCGTGATACAGGACGAGCGTGCCCTCCCCGTCGGGATCCTCACAGCGCCAGTAGTCCCTGGCATACGCGTCCTTCCACCAGTCGCCGGCCAGCCGTTCGGGGCCGGCGGGATGGTCGATCCGCATCCGGCGCCCGCGCCACCACAGCACGCGCGGCTGGCCGTCGGTGCACTCGACGTCGACCGGCTCGGGAACCTCGAGCTGGCGGGAGGCGCACGAGATGTCGGACGGGGGACGGGGGACGGGAGAGAGCCTGGACTTCGGATCTTGTCGCCCGTCCCCCGTCTCCCGTCCCCCGTCCATAGGTAACCACGCTCCGGTACGCTCGGGACGATGACTGTCCGACGTAACGGGGACGACAATCGCATCGGCGCCCAGCTCGGCGCGCAGGCGCGCGAAGGCGGCATCGGCCGCGGCCGGGTCGTGCCAGGACGGGTCGAGCAGGTCGCCCTGTTCACCGGCGAGCGGCGCGGTGGCCACGATCGACACGGTCACGCCGCAGACCGGAGCCGTCAGGGTCCAGCGGTCGAGCAGCGCCCGGCACCGCTCGAAGAGCGGCACGAGCCGCGCCATGGGGTGCGCCAGGCGCACCTCGCGCGTGACCGTATGGACGGGCGCGTCGACGGTGGCGCCGCGGGCGTCGTCGAGCGTGAGGGTGATCGCCAGCGTGGCGGCGGCGCGCCCATCGGCGACCAGGCCGGCCAGCAGCCGGTCGAGCGCCGCCCGCAGCAGGAACAGCACCGGTTCCATGGTCTCGACGCTGGGCGAGAGGTCGGCCGACGCGGTGCGGGGGAATTCGCTGGTGGCGAGCCCCGGACGCCGGCGGTCCTCCCCGCGGGCGAGCCGCCAGGCGAGGAGGCCGGTGCGCCCCCAGCGCTGCTCGACGTCGCCGGGGAGCAGCGCCGCCAGCGCGCCCGCGGTGCGGATGCCTAACGCGGAAAGGGCCTCCGCCATGGAGTCGTCCATGGGAATGAGGCCCACGGGGGCCGTCGCGAGGTAGGCGGCGTCGGTGCCGGGGGGAATGATCGTGATACCGGGAATGGGGAATGGGGAATGGGGAATCGGGGGTGTTCCCTCCGGCCTCTGGCCTCTGGCCTCTGACCTCGTCCTCGCCGTTTCCCACGTCCCCGCCCGAGCCGCCACGCACGAATCCGCGATCGCGACGCGGGCAGCCGGATGCCACTGCCGGGCCAGCGCGAGCAGCGTCTGCGTCAGCGCCGCTTCACCGCCTGACGAGTCGAGCCCGGTCGCGCCGATCCACCACAGCCCGGGCGTGCCGGCGACCGGCGTGACCTGGGGGCTGGCGCCGAGCAGCGCCGCGGTCGCGCGTCGCACCGCCCCGTCGATCACGACCTGGTCCCACGGAAACACCTCGAGGTCGGCGCAGCGCGATGTCGCCTCGGTCACGGTCATCCCCGCCCGGATCTGCGCGCGCGCCCCCGCTCTGGTGACCGCACGAACGCGCAGGCCGTCGCTCAGCGCGATCGGGAGTTCGTCCCAGTGTGACTGGGGACTGGTGACTGGTGACTCGGCCCTGATGGGTGAATCGGGAGTCGTGAATCGTGAATCGTGGGTGTTTGCTCTGACCTCTGACCTCTGACCTCTGACCTCATTTGTGGCTTTTTCGTTTTTCCGCCTGCCGGCCTCCCTCACGGAGAAGGAATCCGTCGTGTCGGACGTGGGCTTCCCCAAACCGACGCTTTCGAGCGAGAGTTGCGCCGGCTCGTTGCTGCCCGTTGTCCGGTTCGTGGTCCTGCCCGGCGCTCCGGGCGCCGGATTCCCGCCGGTGCGGGGAGGCGACTTTCTCCCCTCGGCGATTGCGTGTTGCCACACCGCGCCGATCGGGAACCTCGGAATGCGAACGCAGGCGATGCGCCATTTCGATTGCACAGGGAACCTCCACAACTTGCGAACCGCCTTTCTCGATGCGGATGGTGATGCGTGACCCGGGACTCGTGACTCGTGACCCCTCCGGCCTCCGGCCTCTGGCCTCTGGTCTTTCTGACCTCTGACCTCGGACCTCTGACCTCGTTCGTCGGACTCGCAATCGCACCGCGCTCCCGATGACGGGATGGTCGCCGACCAGGACCAGCGCGGCGTCATGCTCCTTCGCGAGCCTCGTCAGGCGGATGGCCACCTCGCGGGACAGCGCCGGGGCGCTGTCGAGCACCACCAGGCTGAACGCGCCGCTGCGGAGCAGGATGTCGGTGCACCAGGCGCTCCGGTCGGCGCCGGGCGGGCGGATCACCCAGAGTCGGCCGCTGTCTCCCGCCTCAGCCCACTCACGCGGGGCCAGCGTGCGCGACCCGTCGATGACCGCCACCCAGCGCCGCGACGCAACCGCGGCGAGCACCAGCTGCCTGACGAGTGTGGTCCGCCCGCTGCCGAGCGCCCCCTGAATCTCGGTCAGCCGCCCGCTGGGAATCCCGCCATCGGACAGCGCGTGATCCAACGCCTCGATCCCGGTGGGGATCGCGGCGGCACCACCGACCCGCGGGGGTGCCAGAACCGCCGCCAGCTGCTGGCGGAGTGCGGAGACTGACATGACAATGGCCAGTCAGAGGTCAGAATTCAGAGGGAAGGCCAGAGGCCAGAGGCCAGAGGTGAAGCAACGACTGACCACTCTGCGTAGTGATGTCTGGACTGAATCGCATACCATCATGACCAGCCCCGACTCGCCTCACACCGGTCCCGTCTCCGACGGGTCGTCCTTCGACCGCCCAACCGCGGGAGGTTTCACAATGCACAAGGTCGAACGCACTCGCGAAGTGGTGCGCTCCGGCATCAGCATGGGCAGCGCTCTCGCGATCGCGATCTCGTGGAGCACGCATCAATCGATTCTGTGGGCAATCATTCATGGGGTCTTTTCCTGGCTGTACGTGATCTATTTTGCCCTAACGAGGAACTGAGAGGTCAGAGGTCAGAGGTCAGAGG
>DAIUET010000016.1:7605-11322 GCA_036845045.1 Gemmatimonadaceae bacterium
GTGATCTATTTTGCCCTAACGAGGAACTGAGAGGTCAGAGGTCAGAGGTCAGAGGAACTGCCGAGTCACGAGTCACGCGTCACGAAGGGCAAAGCCAGTTGATTCGTTTCCGGGGCTTCCGGTTCATCGAGGTCCGGTGAGTCTTCTCGTTCGCGACGAGACCCGTAGACGATGCCGTGCTTCCGGCACCGCTCGCGCATGAAGCGGCTCAGGCCTTCCCGATAGGCATCGCCCATCTGGTGCCCGGCGGAGAATGCGGTGCGATAGGCGGTCGACAGCCGCGGGAATTCGGAGTCGATGAACGGCAGGTAGCGTTTGCGCGCCGCCGAGCGAAGCCGCAACGCGCAGGCATTGACGTATGACGCTCCCGCGTCCCGCACCCGCCGGATCACCGCATCGAGCATCGCCGGCCGGTCGGTGATCCCCGGCAGTACCGGCATGATGTTGATCCCCACGTCGATGCCCGCATGCGACAGCCGGTCCAGGGCCCGCAAGCGTGCCTCGGGCGTCGGTGCGCGCGGCTCGATCCGTCGCGCCAGCTCGCGATCGAGCGTGATGAGCGAGAGGTGGATCGTGAACTCCGAGCGGCTCGACAGCTCCCGCAGCACGTCGATGTCACGCGTGATGAGCGCGCTCTTGGTGATGACGGTAACCGAGAGCCCTTTCTCCTCCGCCAGCACCTCGAGGATGCCGCGCGTCACCCGATACTGGCGCTCGGCGGGCTGGTAAGGATCGGTGGCAGTTCCTATGACGATCGCCTCGCCTTGCCAGAGCCTGGCGAGTCGCGCCGGGTGACTGACTCGTGACTCGGGGTCGGTGCTCCTCTGGCCTCCGACCTCTGGCCTCTGGCCTTTTTTCTGGCCTGTGGCCTGCGGCCTGTGGCCTCTCAAGGTTTCTCTCAGAACCTCAGCCGCGTTGCGTTTCACGAAGATGCGACGCTCGAACGCCAGCCACGACGGCAGTTCCGTGAGCTCTCCCGCGTCGTCGGCCCCGGCGGCCGTTTTCCGCTCGGCCACGTACCGGTGTGCATAACGAGCGTAGCAGTAGGCGCAGCCGAACGCGCAGCCGACGTACGGGTTGATCGACCAGAAGCCCATCCCCGTCACTTCCGGCCCGTTGAGCACCCCTTTCGCCGGCTGGTCGTAATACCGGATGTCACCCTGCGTCCCAATGAGCTCCAGGGGCGGAGGCGGCGTCGAAGAGGGCGGTGCGAGCAGCGGCAGTTGCATACGCGACGGGGGACGGGAGACGTGGGACGGGCGAGTGCACCTCCTGTCTCCTGACCAGAGATACCGAAGAAAAACCGAAGATGCAAGGGGAGGGAAATCCACCCACACGAGCGCATCCAATCACGCTATACTGTTGTCCTGTAAAGGTTTGACGCCATCCGCCAGATCGAGGCTGCTGTGCCACGTCACCAGTCACCACTCACCACTCACGGACTCCCGGACGCCATCGCGCTTGCCGAATCCATCCGGAAACGGCGGATCTCTCCTATCGAAGTCGTCGAGGAGACCCTGGCCCGCATCGAGCGCCAGAACCCCCGGCTCAATGCCTTCATCGCCGTCTTCGGCGACCAGGCTCGTCAGGCAGCGCAACGCGCCGGGCAACTCGTTATGCGGCGGGGCGCCACCCTGCCGCCCCTGCTCGGCGTCCCGGTGTCGGTGAAGGACATCGTCCTGACGACCGAAGCGCCGACCACCGCGGGGTCGAGGATCTTCGGCGACGGGCTGCTCGCGGAGCAGGACGCGCCGGTCGTCCGCCGGCTGCGCCGTGCCGGCGCCATCATCATCGGCAAGACCAACCTCCACGAAGTCGCGTTAGGCGTCACCTCGGCCAACGAACACTTCGGTCCGGTGCGGAATCCGCACGACCCGGAGCGCGTGGCCGGCGGGTCGAGCGGCGGGTCGGCGGTTGCCGTCGCCACCGGCATGGGACCGCTCTCGGTGGGGACGGACACGCGCGGGTCGATCCGCATCCCGGCCGCCTGCTGCGGCGTGACCGGCCTGAAACCCTCCCGCGGGCTCGTGCCGGTGGACGGGGTTGTGCCGCTCAGCCCTTCGCTCGATCACGTGGGGCCAATCGCGCGGACGGCGGCCGAGTGCGCGCTGATGCTCGAGGTCATGGCGGGCTCGCGTTATGCGGGCCGCTTCGTGAAGGCTACCCGCCAGCGCGCAAAGGGAATGCGGGTCGGCGTGTCGGAGTTCCACCTGCGCGACCTGGACAGCGCCATTCAGGAGCCGGTCGATCGCGCCATCCGGACGCTCGCCAGGCTCGGTTGCCGGCTGCACGACGTCCGGATCCCGGTGCTGGATGAAGCCCATCTCGCGTCGATCGTCGTCAGCGCGTCCGAAGCGGTGTCCTATCATGACGAGTTCCTCCGCACGAAACCTGACGCGTACGGGCCGCTGGTCAGGGCGCGCCTGGAAGATGCCTATCGATGGTCGGCGTTCGATCTGCTCCGCGCCCAGGCCGTCCTCAGGACGGTGACGTCCGCCTTTGCGCGCCTCTTCGAGACGATCGATTGTCTCGTGGGCGCCGTGGTGCCCGCGCTACCGCCACGGATCGGCGCGACGACGGTCGTGATAAACGGTCATGAGGTCGGCGTCGTCGATGCTTTCACGCGGCTCAATGCGCCGCAGAACATGGCCGGTCTTCCCGCGCTCTCCGTGCCCTGCGCCGGAGTGAGCGGATTGCCGGTGGGCCTCCAGATCATCAGCGCCGCTGGGCATGACGCGGACGCGCTGCGACTGGCCGCGGCGTACCAGCGCGCCTGACGTGCTGGCAATAGCCGGCAGACTTCACCTTCGGGCGATCATGACGGACATCGAGCAGGAGCCACGACCCATGGGCTGTCATCTTGCGTGCTACGGCACGACCCTGATCCGAACGTTGTCGGTGCCCCACTTCTCGCCGCTCTCGTTGCGTAGCGTAAGTCGGAGCGTCGTCGCGGAGTGGACGACCGACAGGCTCACCCGGTAGCGCGCATCCCCGGTGTGCCCCGAACCGTTCGGGTACCCCAGCGTGCCGGTTGCATTAGCGCCAGTCATGGCCGGGTGGCTCGCGTTGGGATAGGTCCCTGGGTAGGCCTGCTGGAACTCGGCGCCGGACTTCGTCGAGAAACTCGTCCGCAGCACGACCTGGTCATTCACGAGGAAGGTCATGATGTCCGGCCCTCCGGTGGTGGGCGGTGCATTGCCTTCCCAATCGTCGATCGTGAAGAAATCGAACTCGATCTTTGCCGTGTCGTGCGCGGGTATGTTGTCGAGCGTGAGCGTGACCTCTTCCGCGCTGAACGTGCCGAGGAACTTCTCCCCGCTGGGACTCTGGGTGATGGTCTGTCTGCTCCATTCGGGACCGGCGGCGGTCTCAAAATCGTTTTCGTAGACGAACGGCGGCGGGTATTCCAGATGCAGCGTGACGACCGGCTCCTTTCCGGTCGTGGAGACGTACTCGCCGCAGCCAGGACTCTCGCGCGACACCACAAGCGCGTGCGTCCCGGTCACCGCCGGGTCGATGCCGGCCGTGCTCAGTATCGTTTCCGCATCGAGTTGAAGGGGCGGCGAGAAAAAGGCCCCACCGGTAGCTCCGGTCCGGTGCACCTCCACTCCCGCCAGCGTCACGATCAACTGGTCCGACTCGAAATTTCCATTCTGACACCGGAATGCACGCACGTCGCCACCAAGCGTTATCGTGCCCTCCGCGACGCCCCTGGTC
>DAIUET010000016.1:11332-17588 GCA_036845045.1 Gemmatimonadaceae bacterium
TTTGCGTACCCGGGGTCGCCCCGCCACCGAGAATGCCGTTTTGATCTACGGATTGATTCGCGTCAGTCACCCTCCACGTCAGACGGGTCCCGCACTGCTGGAGATCCGTGAGTAGCTCCTCGTCCGTATAATCGCCGTAATGGACAACTCCACGCAGACTGCCGAGATACTTGTGCATTCCCTGGGCGCCGCACTCCTCATAGGCGCGCAGGCGCAGTTCGTCCATCAGCGGGTGCTGCGCTTCCTCGAGCAGCCGTGCATCCGCCGCACTCAGCCCGAGCCTCTGCACGGTACTCCGCAGCTCCAGCACCCGTTCTACTTCGACGACGACGCCGCTGAAGCCCTGAGCGATGCTGCCCGGCTCCAGCTTGTCAAGGTAAAAGTCCACGAATTGCTGGAACTTCAGTGTCTGGATTTCGTCGACGGTGAGCGGTGCGTTCGCGCACCCACCGAGCGCGCCGGTCTTCGCGGCGATAGCGGCCCAGGCGTAGACCGGCTCGAGCAGCGCGATGAAGACGCCCCAGTCATCGACCGGCGCGGACCGTGCGATGTTGACGGCGTTGGCATACGCGTTGCACGCGGTCGTCATCGTCGCATCCAGGAAGGGTTGGGCCAGCGCCTGGAAGGCCGGGTTGTCTTGCTTCTGAAGGATCGCCCCGATTGTCTCGAGTAGCGCGATGGCGGTTTCCGCCGCGACATCGTTCAGGAACGAATTCAACTGGAGGGCCGCGGTGAGCAGGTCAGCCGAGAGCTCGCTTATCACCGCGCCAAAGCTGCTGAACCCCGTGATCTGGCCGGAGACTGCTCGCGCCCCGGCGTTCACCGGATCGCCGGCCGTCGCGATCCAGCCGCTACCGGTCCGCTCATGGAGCCAGACGTGGCCGGCGCCCTCGGCCATGACCATCGGGATCGAGTCGTAACGGATTGTGAGCCGCGCCGGTTTTGCGAACCGGAGGCCGTCCGGCTCGAAGATGTACTCCGTGCCTGGCACGAGACGCGGGTCCGCTGACACAGGCGCTGGACGAATGGAGATCGTTGTCGGCTGCGTTAGAGCGCCGGCCGGAACAACCAGCGTGACCATACCGTTCGCACTCGTCACCGTGCCGCCCTCACCGGCGATCTTCACGCTCTCAGGGGCGTTGACAGTGGCATCGCCCCCACAGCCGAGCGCTGACATCGAGGCGGTCAGGAGCAGGAGCGGAATCCAAGCGAACGACGACGAACTGGCGGGTTGAGTCATGGGATCCCTGCTGTGGTCGGGGGTTGGCCGGTCCGCGCAAACATTGGATCAGACCTGAACACCGAATGGAACGGCACCAGAACAAGGCGTGGAGCTACACATGAGGAGCTACGCGAAACGGGTCGCCGACGGATCATTCTCCTTGCCGCGCTCCGACGTGAGACGTCACTTTGGGCGGGAATTCAGGGAGCGTGGCCGCGATGCCAGGAGGGTTCGCCTGCGCAGGGCCTTTCCGCGCTGATCCCCGCGTCAGCACGCGCTGCGTATCCGCTGACGGCGACAGGAGCTGCACGATGACGATGACGGCGGAGCGTTGGACGAGAATCGAGGAGCTGTTCCACAAGGCGCTCGCCGCCGATTGCGGAGCGCGGGACTCTCTGCTGGCGACGGCATGCGCGGGCGACGCAGAGCTTCGTTCCAGCATCGAGGCACTCCTAAGCGCCCACGAGGCGGATATTCCGTCTCTCGATCGCGGCCCGGAGCACCTGGTCGCCGTCCTCGAAACAGATCCGGAACCGATGGCTGGACGGCGCATCGGCACATATCGGCTGGTACGCGAGATAGGTCGAGGAGGCATGGGGGTCGTCTATCTCGCGGAGCGCGACGAGTCCGACTTCCGCCAGACCGTCGCGCTCAAGTGCCTCCTCCCCGGCGTAGCCACGCCGGCCCTCGTCGCACGCTTCCGCCAGGAGCGGCGCATTCTCGCGAGCCTGGTACACCCCCGCATCGCACAGCTCCACGACGGTGGAGTCACGGATTCCGGGGAGCCCTACCTTGTCATGGAGTTTGTGGAGGGAGAGCCAATCGATCGATGGTGTGACCGGCACTCCCTGCCCGTGGAGCACCGTCTGCGGCTGTTCGTCGAAGTGTGCTCGGCCGTCCAGTACGCCCATGAGCACCTGGTCGTGCACCGCGACCTCAAGCCCGGTAACGTACTCGTAACAGCAGGCGGCGATGTGAAGCTTCTGGATTTCGGCATCGCCAAGCTGCTCGGCGACGAAGCTGCCGCCGACGGCGCCGCACCCGTCACCGCCCCCCTGCTGACGCCCAGCTACAGCAGCCCCGAGCAGGTGCGCGGAGAGCCCGTCACGGCGGCATCGGACGTCTTTTCACTCGGCGTGATTCTCTTCGAGCTGCTGACGGGCTGCCGTGCGTTCACTCTCGAGGCGGGGCCCCTCGGAATCCTCCGCGCCGTCGTCGAGACGGAGGCACCCCGCGCGAGCTCGGTCGCAGCAAACGCGAACGGGCGCGCGGGGGCCACTAACGTCACGGACATCGCCGCCTCTCGCGCCACCACGCCGGCGCGTCTCGCGCGCCGTTTGCAGGGCGACCTGGACACGATCCTTGCGCGAGCTCTGAGCAAGGAGCCGTCGGATCGATACGCCTCGGCTCAGGCTCTGCTCGACGACGTGCGTCGCCATCTGGACGGACTGCCCATCCAGGCGCAGCCCCCGAGCCGGCGCTACCGCGCGGCCAAGTTCGTGCGCCGTCATCGCGCTGGCGTCGCGGCAGCGGTCGGCGTCTTGTTGGCGCTGGTCGCCGGACTGGCCGCCTCGCTCTGGCAGGGTCAGATCGCGGCGCGCGAGCGCGACGTGGCGCGCGCCGAGGCGAACAAGGCGCGGCGGGTCACGGACTTCCTGATCGATGTCTTTGCGGCCGCCGATCCGAACGAGGCACCGGGAAAAAACCTCACGGCGCGCGAAATTCTCGACCGAGGCGCCAACAGGATCGACGCGCAGCTTTCCTCGGAACCGGTGATCCGGGCTACGGTCCAGCGGGCGATCGGTACCATCTACCGCAACCTGGCCGAGTATGCGCGCGCCAGGAGCTTCCTGTTCGCCAGCCTCGAGCGGCATCAGCGCGAGCTGGGCTCGGACCACGTCGAGGTAGCCGACGACCTGTTCGAGCTCGCCGAGCTGTCGCGCGCGTCGGGCGACACGGCACGTGAGGATTCCCTCTATCTGCGCGCGCTGGAGATCCATCGCCGAGCCCTCGGTCCCCATCATCGCAAGGTCGGTCTCGACCTTCACGGACTCGCGCTCGCGGTGATCACGGACACCGTCGCCGCGGATACGCTGTTGCGCCACGCGCTCGCCATCTACCAGCGCGACCCTGGCAGCAAGGCCAACGTGGGAGGGGCCCTCAACTCACTCGGATTCCTCCACCACCGCAAGGGCAACTACGCCGAGGCCGAGCGCTACTACCGAGAGGCACTTGCGTTGCAGGTGGACGTGTTGGGTGAGGATCATCCGACCACGCTCGTTACCATGAGCAACCTCGGCTGGCTGCTGCAGGTCGCGTGGCGCCTTGAAGCCGCGGACTCGGTGCTCCGCCGCACGCTCGCCGGTCGCCGTCGCATCCTCGGGGACCGACACCTCCGCCTCGCCGGTACGCTCCGAGGGCTTGGAGAGGTGGCCAACCGCCGGGGAGCGTTTACAGAGGCGGAGCGCTACTTCACCGAAGCGCTCGAGATCAGCCGTGAGCACGGAGTCCCCGCCACAAACCTCGCCGACAATCTCCAGATGCTCGCGACCGTGGCCGCCTCGCAGGGCAGGCACGCCGAAGCGCACGCGAGGTATCGCGAAGCGATCGACCTTCTCGAGCGCGGTGGCTTGGCCAGCAGCACGGCCATGGCCCGGCTGCTGAGCAATCGGGGAGGACTGTTTGTCGCGACGGGCGACTACCGCGCCGCGACCAACGCGTACCGCGGATCGTTCCAGCTTTATCGCGAGAAGGCGGGTGAGGGACATGCATTCACCGGGGTCGTGCTGGGTAACCTCGGTTCGGCGCTTCTGCATCAGGACAGCATCACCACGGCCGAACCGCTGCTCCGGAAGGCGGCTGAAACGCTGGCGCGTGCCTACGATAGTAGCCACACCGCCGTCGGGGCGGTGCTGATCGATCTCGGCACTGTGGAGTTTCGGCGGGGTGCGCATGCGCAAGCAGAGCGCACGCTGCGCCGGGCCGTCGAGATCCTCCAAGCGGGACTTCCGGCTGGTCACTGGCGCACCGCGGTGGCGCAGGCGCGGTTGGGGCGCTGCCTTCACGCGTTGAGACGAGACGCCGAGGCCGAGGCCCTCCTTCTCAAAGCGCTCGCCGTGCTTGAGCCGCTGGGTCTGACACGCGCGCGCGACCGCGCGGAGGCCCTGCTGGGTCTCGAGGAGGTGTACAAGGCGCTCGGCCGCGCGGACGACGCCCAGCGCCATCGCGCGAGGCGGCTGGGGGGACCTTCGCGATGGGAGGGGTGATCGCGTAGCCCGCAGGGGTTGTGTCGGCCCCCCGCGACGAGTCCCAGCCGAGGTCAACACCAGGGGCCACGCTTGCATCAACTGGTCGGGCCCGCCAAGCTTGTCCCCGCCAGAGATGACGGAGCGTCGCCGCGGCCGAACCGCCCACTTGGACCACTCCCCCCGATCGCTGTCATGGATCCATCGGCGCAAGATCCGGGCGAGATCACACAACTCCTGCGGGCGGCGCAGGCGGGAGACCGCACCGCGTTCGACGAGGTCTACCGTCTTGTGTATACGGAGCTGTGCGCGCTGGCGCACGCCGTTCGAGCCAAGGGGAACTCCGAGACCTTGAGCACGACGGCGCTCGTGCACGAGGCATATCTCAAGCTCATCCCCGCACCACGCGGGCCGGTGCACGATCGTTCACATTTTCTGGCGATCGCGGCCCGGGCGATGCGACAGGTGCTGGTCGATGCGGCACGCCGGAAAACGGCGGCGCGCCGGGGATCGGGAGCGGTGCACGTCCCGCTCGATGAAGTCCCCGAGGCCGTCGCGCCTGCTGCCGACGTGCCGGCGCTACGGGCTGAAGAGATCATGGTCATCGACGCTGCCCTGCGGCAATTACAGGAGTGGAATCCTCGCCAGGCAGGTGTCGTCGAATGCCGGGTCTTCGCCGGGCTCTCGGTCAACGAGACCGCGCTGGCACTCGGCGTCTCCGAGCCTACGGTGAAGCGAGACTGGCAGATGGCGCGCGCCTGGTTGGCGCAAGCGCTGGGGCACGGTTAGGCGCCGTTAGGCACGGCACTCCCGGTATCGGGGCCGGACCATGTCGGCGTCTCGGTAAACGAAGGTCAACCTGCTCGCTGTCGTGCGCGCGCTCGAGGGGGCGTCGCTCGCAGCCCGGGCGGGCGACCTAACGATCCGGCCGGCGGGAATCCGCCGAGGCGTCGCGCGCCAGCTCCACCAGCGTCCAGTACGCGGGGCGGTAACCGTTGTTCGCTGCCCACGCGTCCGCGTCGCTGCGTACTTCGGCCTTGAGCGCGGCGTGCCGCGCGTTGTAGGCGCGATTCCGAAGCGCCGGCGCCGGCCCCATCCCCTCGGGGATCGGCCCGATGCCGCCCAGCCGCTCGCGCGACCAGCTCCAGGCCTTCATGAGGCGCGCAACCGGCAGCGCATACCAGTCGAACGTCAACGCTTCACCGCGCTCCGCGCTTTCGAGCATCGCATCGGTCACGGCGTTGTCCAGGTGATCGTCGAACAGTGATGACGCGTCACGCCACTCGGCGACCACGCTCAGCTGCGGATCGTACTCGAGGTCCGACGGTTCCTGCGTCTCGAACTGCCGCACGCCGAATGACGCCAGCCAGCGGCGCAACCCGGGCGCCGAGATCGTCGAGATTCCCGTCCACAGTGTCACCCCCTGCTCACGGTAGGCCGCCGAGGCGACCTCCGAACAGAAGAGGCGTGATGGGTCGGCGTAGTCCATCGTGAAATCGTACGGGATGTGTTCCGTCCGGGCGCGGTCGAGCATGGCGGTCGCGGCGCGGTGGGGGAGCATCGGGTCGCGCTGCAGCGCGGGCAGGTCCGGTCGCGGCCGCAGGAGCATGACGCGTAGCTTCTTCGCGGCGAGGTACTCGTCAGCGGTGGCGATCACCACGCCCTGTTCGATGTGCGCCTCGACGACCGAGATCGCGCGCGTGGCGGAGTCGATATGCACGAAGGCGATGTGCGAGAAGTTTCCCGGGTAGTCATTGCCGCGCGCAATCAACGCCGAGGTGGGATACCC
>DAIUET010000017.1:0-17090 GCA_036845045.1 Gemmatimonadaceae bacterium
CAGCACACTCGCCACCGGACCCTTTCCCGGATCCAGCTGCGCCTCGACGACCGCACCGACCGCGTCCCCATTGGGATTCGCCCTGAGGTCGAGCAGCTCGGCCTGGAGCAGGATCTGCTCGAGCAATTCGGGAACGCCGGTGCCCTTCTTGGCCGAGATGGGCGTCGACAGCGTGGTGCCGCCGAACATCTCGAGCACTACGCCGTGACCGAGCAGGTCCTGCATGACACGCTGGGGATTCGCGTCAGGCAGATCGACCTTGTTGATCGCCACGATGATCGGCACGCCCGCGTTCTTGGCGTGCGAGATGGCCTCGACCGTCTGCGGCATGACCGAGTCGTTGGCAGCGACCACGAGCACGACGATGTCGGTCACCTGCGCGCCGCGGGCACGCATGGCGGTAAACGCCTCGTGACCAGGGGTATCGAGGAAGGTGATCTTCCTGCCGTTCGGCAGCGTGACGTGGTAGGCGCCGATGTGCTGGGTGATGCCGCCGGCCTCGCCGGCGACGACGTTCGCCCGCCGGATGAAGTCGAGGAGCGACGTCTTTCCGTGGTCGACGTGACCCATGATGGTCACGATCGGCGGACGCGGCACGAGCTGTTCGGGGGTGTCGGCGACGGCCTCGGCCCCCATGTCGGCCGCATACTCCTGCTCCCGCACGGCCTCGAACCCGAACTCGCCGGCAATGAGCTCGATCTGGTCGAAGTCGAGCCTCTGGTTGATGGTGACCATGAGGCCGAGGTTCTTGAACGCGAACGCCACGATCTGGGTGGCCGGAACCTTGAGGATGCCCGCCAGTTCGGCGACCGTGATGAACTCGTTCACTCGAACCGTCTTGCGCTCGCGCTCCTGGGCGGCGAGGCGCGATGCCTCGAGTTCCTCGCGGGAATCCTCGGGGCGCCGGATCGTCCGCCGTCCCGTCGTGCCGCCCAGCGTCGACATCGTCCGACGGATGTTGGCGCTGACCTCGACCTGGTCGACCGCGCCGCGCTTCCCTTTCTTGCGGCGCTGCGAACCGGTGTGCGGCGGAGCCCCGGCTCCAGGCGACCCCCCGCCTTTCCGTTCCTCTCGCCGCGCGGGGATGCCAATGCCGCCCGTGGGTGTCGCAGAAGCGACCGGCCGTGGGGGTCCGAAGGGTGAGCTGCCGGGCATCGTGCGCGGGCGCGGTGCGCCTGGCACAATGGGGCGCGGGCGTGCCCGTTCCGGACTCGCTGAGGGCGGTGCCGCAGGAGCCTGAGGGACCTGCGGTGGCGGAGGCGTCTGCGGCGCCTGGGGTGCCTGACGAGTGCGCGGAGGCGCGACCAGCTCCTCGGCGGGCTCCACCGCCTGCTCTTCTTCCTGCTCGGGCAGGGCGACCGGCGCCGGCGGCGCCTCGACCACATCAACGACTTCCGGCGCCACCGCGACCGGCGACGGCACCTCCGTCTCGACGGGTGGAAGTTCCTCGACCTCGGGAGTCGCGACGCGGCGGCGACGACGGATACCACTACCGGACGCCGCCTCGGCGGGTGCGGGCGCGGGGGGCGCGTCGGCAGCCGTTGCCCGACGGCGCCGCGACGGCGCGGCTGCCGGCTTTTCCTGACGATGGCGCTTCTCGCGCTCCCAGCGGACGCGCACGCGCGCCACCTGATCGTCGCTCAACTGGCTGATCGGGCTTCTGACGGGAACGTCCATTTTCCGCAGGAGGTCCATGACCTCCTCGGTCGTGATTCCGAACTCACCAGCCAGGTCGTTGACGCGCAGCTTGCTCAACCGATCCTCCGAATACCCTTCTGGACGGGGCCTCTTCCTGCCTGCCGCCGTTCGGCGACGCCGGACGGCGCCGCCTCCTCGTCGAATACCTTCCGAATGCCATTCGCCAGCGAACGATCGGTGATACCGATCGCCGCCGTCGATTCCCTGCCGGCTACTGAACCTAACGCTTCCGCGCCGGGCCCCTGTACTACCCGCACCCCAGTCGCTTTCAACAGCGGGAGCAGCTTCTTCTGGCTGTGCAGCGATGCATCGGCTGCAACCAGCGCGAGCGCCAACCGCCCTTTCCGCGCCGCCATCCGAACCTGTTCAACGCCGACGACGGCGTTCCGGGCGCGGATACCGAGTCCAACCAGCCCGAGCACGCGCCGTTCCGTCGCCGCGTTCAATCATCCCCCCGTGCCGTTATCCGACGCCGCACTACCCTGTCCCTCATCTTCGCCTTCCTCGGTCAGTTCGTCGAGGATGGACATGATCCGATCCGCCTCTTCCGGCGCGATGCCGGGAAGCTTGAGGAAGTCGTCCCGCTCGAGATCGATGATGTCATTGAGCGTCTTGAAGCCCGCGTCCTCGAGGACCGCGACAGTTGCCAGGGGCATGCCCTCGATTTCCGACAGCCTGACGTCCGCGACGTCGGCCTCCTCAGGCAACGGCGCAAACACCGGGCTGTCGCTCCGCTCCATCCACTCGCGGCTCGAGTACAGGTCGATCTTCCAGCCAGTCAGTTCGGATGCGAGCCGCACGTTCTGGCCATTACGGCCAATCGCCAGCGAGAGCTGGTCCTCGTCGACAATGGCCTGGATCGTCCGCGTCGCCGAATCCGACTGCACGCGCGCCACACGAGCCGGCGCGAGGGCGAGCTTGGCGAAGCGCTCCGGGTCAGACGACCACGGGACAATGTCGATGCGCTCGCCGTTCAGCTCATTGACGACCGCCTGGACCCGCGAGCCCTTGAGGCCCACACAGGCACCAACAGGATCAATTGAGTCGTCCTTCGAGAAGACGGCGATCTTCGTCCGGCTCCCCACCTCGCGCGCCGCGGCGCGGATCTCGACGATCCCCTGCTGCATCTCGGGAACCTCGAGCCGGAACAGCGCCTGCACGAAACCCGGATCGCCCCGGCTCAGGATCAGTCGCGGTCCCTTGGGTGTTTCCTCGACGCGCTTGAGGACCGCGCGGATCGGATCGCCCTGGTGGAAATGCTCGCGATGGTTCTGCTCGCGGTACGGGATGATCGCCTCCGCCTCGCGGAACTTGTTGAGCATCACGACCAGTTTCCCGCGCTCGATCTGCTGGACTTCGCCCGAGAGCAGCTCGCCGACGCGGTTGGTGAACTCGTCGCGGATCTTGCTGCGCTCACCCTCGCGGACGCGCTGGATGATGCGCTGCTTCGCCGCCTGCACGGCGCTGCGCCCGAACTCGGCGAAGTCGACCGGGATTTCCATGACGTCGCCGGGCTGGAACTCCGGATCCTCGAACCGCGCCTCGTCGACCGAGATCTCGCGACCAGGATCGGTGACCTCGTCGACGACGGTCTTCAGCAGCACGATGTTGATCTTGCCGTTGCGCTCATCGATCTCGACCTCGGCCTGAACGGTCGGGCCGTGCTTTTTCGCGAGGGCAGCATGAATGCCGTCCTGAAGCAACCCGTGCAGCTCGGTTCGATCGATCTGCTTGGAGTTGGTCAGTTCGCGTATGGCGCTCAGAATTTCCGCCGATCCAATCATTTCTTCCCCTCTCTCCGGTCCCTGCCCCGGCTCCCCGGCTTGCCGGATCCCGGCTTGCCTGCATTCCAGTGGAACACGAGCCGTGCTTCACGAACTTCCGCCAGCGGAACGCGATGCTCGGTGCCGCGTGGGTCACGCATCACCGCCAACGGTTCGCCTGACGAGTCGTCCACCCCGATTACCTCGACCTCCAGCCGTCCACCCAGCGACGGCGACAGCACCTTTGCCGTCCTTCCCGCAAAACGCCTCCAATCGCCGGCGTTCCGGAGCGGGCGCTCCACACCCGGGGACGACACCTCCAGCACGTAGTTCTCACCAACCAACCCTGTGGCATCGAGCCGCGGCTCGAGCGCCCGTGACACCTGCGCGCATTCATCGATCGTGATCTTGTTGCCGTCGAGGCGGTCGATGCGGACGTCCAGCAAGGGACGCCGTCCCGTTCCACCTATCCGTAGCTCGACAAGATCGTAACCGAGTCCTTCAACCTCTGTTTTGACAAAGACTTCCAGCGCCTCGTTCATGTCGCGTCGAGGTACGCCCCAAGAACAAAAAAATGTGGGGACCTTCCCCACATTTCCAAGCACAGCCCGAAGTTTCCCAGCGGACGCACAATTTACCGTTCAGCCTTACCGGACGGAAGAGGGGAGAACAGCGAGGTCAGAGCTCCGAGGTCAGAGGTCAGCGTGAGGTCAGAGGTAGAACGAGTACGCCGAGTTGACGCCCGACGTCGCCGGCGCGGTGGGAGAAAAAGCGCTCGTTATGACACTTTGTGCACCAATGGCTGATTGTCACGGTCGCGCCCGCCTGACGAGCCTGCTCGGCCAGCACCGCCCGCAGGTCCAGGAGAGCCGGCCCCTCAACACTTTCCCCGGTGACCGCAGCGTACACGTCGGGGCCGACCTCGTAGCAGCGACCACAGATCGCGGGCCCGAGGTGCACGCGGGCACGGGTCGCATCAAGGCCGAGGTCATCGAGGTCTCCCAGTCCTCGCTCCAGGATCCTGGCCGCAGTCCCCTTCCAGCCACTGTGAAGCATGAGGCCGACGCCGTCCGGGTGCGCGATGAACACCGGGACGCAGTCAGCCAGGGTCACGGCCATCGCCGTGCCGGATGAGCGGGTCAGGTGACCATCCGCCCCTGACGTATCGCGCAGCCAGCCGCTCCAACCCGCGCCGTGACGCAGGATCCGATCGCCGTGCACCTGCAGCGCCGTGGCCAGTCGGCTGGCGTCCGGCGCGAGTGACGCCATGAGATGCATCCACCGGCCGAACACGGTCGCGGCGGGTTCCGTGGACGCGAGGTTGAAGCTCCCTGCCTGACGAGTCGTGGTGAAGGCGAGAAAGCCCAGGTCCCTGAATCCGGGAACCTCCTCGTGCGCCGGCAGCGTCCGGGACATGGATGCCCCGGGCCGGTTATCCGTCCACCACGCGCGTGATCTCCGCGCCTAACGCATTCAGCCGCTGGTCGATCCGCTCGTACCCGCGTTCGATCTGCCGAGCGTTGTGGATGGTGCTGGTCCCCTCGGCGCAGAGGGCGGCGAGCAGCATGGCCATGCCGGCGCGGATGTCGGGCGACTCCACGGTGGCGCCACGAAGGGCGGACGGGCCCGCGACCAGTACCCGGTGCGGATCACACAGGACGATGCGCGCCCCCATGCCGATCAGCTTGTCGACGAAGAACAGGCGGGACTCGAACATCTTTTCGTGCATCAGGATCAGGCCGTTGCACTGGGTTGCGGTCACAATGGCGATGGACATGAGGTCCGCCGGAAACGCCGGCCAGGGCTGGTCCTCGAGCTTGGGCACGTGCCCGCCGAGGTCCGACCGGATATCGCGGGGCTGATCGGCGGGGATGATCAGGTCATCGCCCTCGACGTCACACTCGATGCCGAGCCGCTCGAAGCCCATACGGATGGACCGGAGGTACTGGACGCCGGCGCGCGCCACCCGCAGCTCGGACCGCGTCACCGCCGCCAGGCCGATGAATGACCCCACCTCGATGTGGTCCGGGCCGATCCGGTGCGTCGCCGAGCCTAACGACTTCCCGCCGTGCACGACCAGGGTGTTGGTGCCGATCCCCTCGATCGAGGCGCCCAGCGCGACCAGGAAGTGCGCGAGGTCCTGCACGTGGGGTTCGCTGGCGGCGTTGCGGAGGATCGTCGTGCCCTCGGCGGCGACCGCGGCCATCATCGCGTTCTCGGTGCCCGTCACGGACGGCTCGTCCAGGAAGACGTCGGCGCCGCGCAACCGCTGGGCGCGAAACTGGTACCGGTCAGTCGTGATGTAGTCAGCGCCTAACTGCTCGAACGCGAGGAAGTGCGTATCCACCCGGCGACGCCCGATGACGTCGCCGCCTGGCGGCGGAAGCGCCACCTCGCCGCAGCGCGCGAGCATTGGCCCGGCCAGCAGGATCGACGCTCTGATCTTCGCGCACAACACGGGATCGAGTTCCCCGGCCCGGACTTCCTTTGCCTCGATCTCCAGCGTGTTGTTGCCAGTCCAGTCCGCCGATGCACCCACGGAACGGACGAGTTCGACGAGCGCCTCCGTATCGAGGATCCGTGGTACGTTCTCGAGCGTGACCCGGTCCGTGGTCAGCAATGCGGCGGCAATGATCGGAAGCGCGGCGTTCTTGTTGCCGGCCGGCTCGATGGAGCCAGCCAGGGGGCGGCCACCTTCGACGACATACTTTATAGAAGACATTTGCGGGGATTGCGGGCGCGCTAAGTATGGGACGACGAGGAGCGTATCTTCAAGTCATCGCTTGACTTCGGTTTTCTCCACGGGTTACGATGCGTCCCCGGCCGTCCAGCGATGGCGGGCTCCGGAACAGGCCGTACAATTTGGGTGTGACGTGGGTAGTACGTGACGAACTGCAGACCTTCTCACCGTCGGCGCCGGGAGCTCTGATGAGCGTTGCAACATCGCTCGCGTTTTCGCTGGTGCTTCAGGATCAGGGAATTCGCGACACCGTCGTGATGATTCCGGCGGAGCGTACCCTCATGGAAACGCTGGCCGTTGGCGGCCAGTTCGTCGTTTCGCTGGTCGTACTGGTGCTGCTGGGGGCTGTGGTCTTCGTCCTGCTCGCGCTCCGCAAGAGCGTGGGTGACCTCACGCGATTGTTGAACTCCTCGTACGGCGACCTGTCGGCGGCGGCGCACTCGGTGCGGAACGTTGCTGAAGACGTGCGTGGCATCACGCAGTCCGTGAAGACGGATGTCGGCGCGGTCAGCGACACCCTCCGGTACGTGAATACACGCGTGCGGCGGGGCGTCCGCCGCGCTGAGGACCGCCTCGATCGGCTCGACGCCCTGGTGAGCGTTGCGCAGGAGGAAGCCGAGGACTTCGTGCTGTCGTCGGCATCGGCGTTGCGAGGCGTTCGCCTCGGTGCGGCAGCGCTCAAACGGTCCTTCCTCTCCACGAGACGTCGCGGGCTCAAGCGCAAGAAGCGGCGCCCCTTCCGCCACGAGGAACGCAGGCCATCGGAGCGTACGGGCGAGCGTCCGCGCATCCGGCCGAGAGTGGTCGACCCCACGTGAAACGCCGCGGACCGGGGACTGCGGCGCCGCTGCTGGCGCTGGTTACAGCCCTCGCCGCAATCGCGCTGTTTCCCTCTGACGCGCTCGCCTGGACGCCGGGGACGCATGTGTACCTCGGCGATGCGGTGCTGCGGTCGCTCGCGATGCTTCCCGGCAACATCGCGGGCTTGTTAGGCGCCTTTCCCTACGACTTCCTGTACGGGTCCATTGCCGCCGACACGAGCATCGCCAAGAAGTACGCGGCGGTGGGCCGTCACTCGCATTCGTGGGCCGTCGGCTTCGACATCCTGGACCGGGCCCGCGACGACGCGCTCAAGGCGTTTTCCTACGGCTATCTCGCCCACCTTGCCGCCGACGTGGTTGCGCATAACGCGTTCGTGCCCTACCAGCTGGCGATCACGTCCAGCACCACCGGGCTTGGCCACAGCTACTGGGAGACGCGTTTCGAGACCCATCTCGGAGAGTGGGCGCCCCGGCGGGCGCGTGAACTCATCCTGCTCGACCACAGTCGCAGTGATGGCCACCTCGATCGCATCCTGAGCCCTACCATCTTCAGCACGTCAACCAACCGGCGGATCTTCCGCGGTATGGTGGTCGCGGCCGACATGGAATCGTGGCAGCGGGTGTTTCAGCTCATGCTCGTCCGGAGCCGTTGGGATCTCGCCGATGACCTGGTGGCCAGTCACCTGACGACGGCCTTCGATTACGTCATGGACCTGCTCATCCGGCTCGACGCTTCCGACCCGATGCAGTTCGATCCATCGGGGCACGACCGGCTCCGTATGGCGAAGCGGATCCGCCGCGCGGCGCTGCGGTCAGGTGGCGAGGACGCCGTGGCGGAACAGGCCACGCGACATTTTGCGCTCCCGCCGGCGACGGGGACGCTGTCGTCGCGTCTCGACCGGCCACTCTTTCCGCCGCTGCCGGAACACCTGATCCTGTCGGCGCGCTACGCGAGCTGACGCTCAGTTCTCCACGGGCAGTTCTCCCTGCGGGATCGGCGCCAGGACCGGCCCGTTCCACCCTCGTACGGGCGTGACGCTGCGCTTTCCGTTCGTCGTCGCCGGGACCCTGGCGCGCGTCGCCGGGATGGCCGGTGGTTCAATGCCCATCACTCCGGTCACCGTCTGTTCGGCCGTCTGCATCAGGATGTGATCCACCGCTTCGACGCCCTGCAGGCAGGAGTGGTCCTGGTTGGACACTTCGTAGCGCCAGGCGCCGAACCTGCCCCGGCTCAGGATGCCCTTGGCTTCGAGTGCCGGCAGGACGGCAGCCAGTACCTCGTCCCGTCCGAGCCAGGGTGTCGGGTACCCGCGCTCGAGGCGACGGTGGAACCGGGTCACGATCCGGGTCCGGTCGTTGATGAAGCCGACGTTCCGGAAGCCCGCAATGACGTCATCCACCACGGTCGCGCTGTTGACCGGCTTGCATGGGGACTCGCTGACTTCCGCCATGAGTGACCATTGCCGTCCGGGGTTCGCGACGTTGAACGGCGAATAGTTGCTGAACACCGTGACGCGGTAGAACGGGGTGTCCGACTCGGGGAAATACATCCAGCACTTCGTCGCGAGGTCCGCCGGCGGCTTCCCCGCGAACCCGAGGCCGACGATGTGGCTCGACGAGTGCACGAACTGCGGCGCCAGCTGCGTCAGTTCCCGGCAGTCGGTCAATGACCGCAGCAACTGGTCGAGCGGAATCGTGGAGATCAGGCGGTCGTACGCCACCGAGGTGCCGTCCTCGCAGAGGACCCTGCGCGCCGACGTGTCGATGCTGCACACCCGGGTGCAGAGGTTCAGCTTCTCGTACGGCAGCTGCGACGCCAGCGAGGTCCAGATGGCGCCAGTCCCACCGCGGAGCGGGAAGCGGAACGTCGCGTTAGGCCCCCACGAGACGTCGTCCTTGCGCTCGACGAGATTCGCCAGGATGCGGCCCAGGTCGACCGTGGCGACGCGCTCTCCCATCCACCCGACGCCGAGCCGGGCCGGGGGGTACGCCCACACCTTGAAGTTGTACGGGTACATGAAGGTCTCGCACAGCCCCTCACCGAAGGACCGCCGCAGCCAGTCGGCGAAGTCGCCGGGCGGACCGCTTCCCCGGGTGCCGTGCGTCTCGACCAGGCCGGTGAGGCACCGGATGAGGTCATCCTTGGGCAGCCGCCAGATGTTGTTCTGGAACGGGTACGGAATCCACCGGTCCCGCATCCAGACCCAGGCCTCCCGCTGGTGCTCGACCCACTGGTCGCCTAACGCCTGCTCCAGCAGGTGATCGAAGTACTTCCAGTGCGAGAACAGGACGTGCCCGCCGAGGTCCCACGTGAACCCTTCATCGTCGCGGACCGACATCGACAGTCCGCCCGGCCGGTCCGAGGACTCCAGGAGCTGCCAGTCCCTGTGGCCGTGCTCCTGGAGTCGCCACGCCGCGCCAAGTCCGGTCGGTCCCGCGCCAAGGATGACGATCCTCATCGCGAAGCGCCCCGTGGCGCTTCGCGACGCACAGTATGCCCGCTTCGCATGCGACTAGTTCCTGGCCCTGGTGGCGCGCGCGCGTCCACCGGACTTCGGGGCGCGCTTCCGGGTCGAGGATGACGTCCGTTCCCCGCCCTCTTCCTCCTCGCCGTTCATGCCGTTGGCGTCACGCTCCGCAAGCGCGTTGATGCCACCTTCGGCGAGCTGGTTGAGCAGCTGGTCGGCGTTCTTCTCTTCTTCAAGCGTCTGTTCGAGGAGCTGCAGCGCCTCGGTATGTCCCATCATCCGCGCGTATTCACACACGGCGCCATACGACGCGATCTCGTAGTGCTCCACCTTCTGCGCGGCGACGATGATGCCGGCGTCCAGCACATCCGGATCGGCCTCCTCCTTCAACAGGCTCTTTCCTTCCTCGATCAGACCTTCCATGCCTTCACACTTCTGTCCACGGGGGGACTCGTCGAAGGATTCGAGAATCTGTTCGAGACGCGTGACCTGCTCCTCGGTTTCCGCGAGGTGGTTCTCGAGCGCAGTGCGGAGTTCATCGGACGTTGCGTTCTTCGCCATTTTCGGCAGCGCCTGGACGAGCTGCCGTTCGGCGCTGTACAGGTCCTTCAGTTCATGGACCCAGAGGTCGTGGAGGGTTGCGAGTGGCATGAGAGTCTCCCCCGAATCGGAAAAAAAGTGAGAACAGTTGGGCTCGTCCCACGCTTAGGAGCGGCTGTGATCGAGTCGTTGGGCCCAATCTCCCGCATTTTGCCACTCCGCGACATTAGCCACAGGTGACACGCTTCCCCTGCCCGACCGGGAGATTGCGCCTGCCGGCGGGAGCGACAGGTGCCGGTTTTTCGTTAGGCAGCGCGTACACCGGTCACGAGAAAGCGGAGCTGCCTCGACGGCAGCTCCGCTTCGTGAATCCCGCAGAAACGATGGAACTATCTCAGCGTCCGTTCCGGTCCTGTTCGTTCCACCCGCACCTGCCTTGCCTGGAGCTGTTCGCCATCGCTCGACTCCTCTCGACCAACCGAAGCTCTTCCCATTTCCGCGGAGGCATCATAGGAAGCAGACCCTCCGGCGCACATCCCGCGTAAGGCATAACCTCACGTCTAACCGAAGGGACCGGTCTGGTCCTCTCCACCGGTGGTAGTACGCGCGGCTGCACCAAACGAGAACTGTACGGGATCGGGTCAACTGGAGACTTTCCCCGATGCCAGTCGATGCCGTTATCGGGCCTGCCAGTGGGGGAAGCAATGTGAACGACGATGCGGAGGCCCTTGCGTATCCGCGTCCACTGCTGCGGCGCAAGCACTGGACCAGCCTCAACGGTACGTGGTCATTCGCGATCGACGCCGACGCCGCCTGGACCGATCCCGGAAGCATCTCCTGGAACGAGACCATCGAAGTTCCCTTCGCGCCCGAGACGCAACGGAGTGGCATTCACCAGACGGGCCTGTTCTCGGCCGTCTGGTACCGGCGCGAGCTGGAAGCCCCCGAACTCGCCGAGGGCGAGCGGCTGATGCTGCGATTTGGTGCGGTTGATTACCACGCCACGGTCTGGCTGGGGGAGATCAAGGTCGGAGAACACGAAGGCGGTTATACGCCGTTCAGCTTCGACATCACGGACCTTGTCCGGGCCGGTCACCGCACGATCACCGTGCGCGCCTACGACAACCCGCTCGACCTGGAGCAGCCACGCGGCAAACAGGACTGGGAGGTCGTGCCGCACCTGATCTGGTACCCGCGCACGACCGGCATCTGGCAGACCGTGTGGCTGGAGCAGCTGCCGAGCGCGTACATCGACCAGGTGCTGTTCACGCCGAACATGGACCGGTGGGAGATCGCGATGTACGTGACCATGGAAGGTCGCGCCAGATCCTCCCTGTACCTGAACGTCCGACTCCAGGTCGGCGACATGCTGCTGGCTCAGGACAGCTACCTGGTCCTGGGGCAGATCGTGCACCGCCGTATCGCGCTGTCCGACCCGGGAATCGACGACTCGCGCAACGACCTGCTATGGAGCCCGGCCTCGCCCACCCTGATCGACGTGTTCCTCGAGCTGCGCGATGGCGACGGGAACATCATCGACGACGTCCGGAGCTACACCGCGCTGCGGGAGATCGCGACGCAGGGCGATCGCGTGATCCTCAACGGCCGGGCCTATCGGTTGCGCATGGTCCTGGACCAGGGGTACTGGCCCGACTCCGGCATGACGGCGCCTGACGACGATGCGCTGCGCCGGGACGTGGAGCTGACGAAGGCGATGGGATTCAACGGTGTGCGGAAACACCAGAAGATCGAGGATCCGCGCTACCTGTACTGGTGCGACCGGCTCGGGCTGCTGGTCTGGGAGGAAATGCCGAGCGCCTACCGCTTCACGGCCCGGTCAGTTCGGCGCCTGCAGAAGGAATGGGAGGAAGTGATCACTCGCGACGTGAGCCATGCCTGCGTCGCGGCGTGGGTGCCGTTCAACGAATCCTGGGGCGTGCCGAACCTGCCTAACAGCGCCGCGGAACGGCATTACGTGCAGGCCCTCTATCACCTCACCAAGACGCTGGATCCCACACGGCCCGTCATCGGGAACGATGGGTGGGAAAGCGTGGCCACGGATATCATCGGGATCCACGATTACGACAGCGATCCCACCCGCATCGCCCGGCGCTATCACACGAGCGATGCGCGGCTCAGGCTGTTTCAGCACGAGCGGCCCGGCGGCCGCCTGCTGCGCATCGGCGATGGCGCGGGACCGGATCATCCCATCGTTCTCTCGGAATTTGGCGGAATCGCGCTGCACGAGCAGGACTCCTGGGGCTACTCCATCGCACCGTCGCCCGAAGAGCTCGCAGAACGGTACGCGCAGTTGCTGTGGGTCGTGTCTGGTCTCCAGATGCTGGCCGGTTTCTGCTATACGCAGTTTGCCGATACCTATCAGGAGCGAAACGGTTTGCTTCACGCCGACCGCCGACCCAAGTTCCCGATCAGCGATATCGCCGAAGCCACGATCGGCGAACGTCCGCCCCGCTCGTGGGCGACTTCGCCGGCAGCGTCCTCATCGAGGACCGGGTGATATCCCTCTCTACTGACTGCGCGCGGGTGTGAGGGCGCGCGCATAACGATTACTCCGAGGAAACCATGGCGCAGATGTTATATGACCACGGGATGCGGCCGGCGAACGACCTCGTCTGCTTTTCGCATCTCCGCTGGTCGTGGGTGTACCAGCGGCCACAGCACCTGATGACGCGTGCCGCGCGGGATCGTCGTGTCTTCGTCTTCGAGGAACCGCTCGGTGACGTGGAGCGTCCACGACTGGACATCACCAGACCCGCCCGCAACGTCACCGTTGCAACTCCGCGGATTCCCGATGGAGCGTCCAACCAGGACCGCGTGATGATCCAGCGCGACCTGCTCGATTCGTGGCTGGAGCGCGAGGGCGTGCGCAACTTCACGCTCTGGTTCTACACGCCGATGGCGCTGCCTTTCGCGGGCCATCTCGAGGCCGACTGCATCGTCTACGACTGCATGGACGAACTGTCCGGGTTTGCGGGCGCGCCCGCCGAGCTGGGCGGCCTCGAACGGCAGCTCTTCAGCCGGTGCGACATCGTGTTCACCGGGGGCCACAGCCTTCATGAGTCCAAGCGGCGCCACCATTCGCAGGTGCACGCCATTCCCAGCAGCGTCGATTTCGAGCATTTCGCGCAGGCTCGTGTGCGCGACGAGCCCGACGACCAGGCAGCGCTGCCAGGACCGCGACTCGGCTACTGCGGCGTGATCGATGAACGGCTCGATCTTGACCTCATCAACGGTATCTCCAGTGCGCGGCCGGACTGGCAGCTGGTGTTCGTGGGGCCGGTAACGAAGGTCGACCCGGAAGCGCTCCCACAGCGTCCCAACATTCATTATCTCGGCGCCCGGCCCTATGCTGCCCTGCCGCGGTACCTGTCGGGCTGGGATGTGGCCCTTCTTCCCTTCGCGCATAACGATTCCACGCGGTATATCAGCCCGACCAAGACTCCGGAGTATCTGGCGGCCGGACGACGTGTCGTTTCGACCTCGGTGCGGGACGTCGTCCGCACGTTCGGCGAGACGGGGTTCATCGAGATCGCCGACGAGCCGGCCGACTTCATCGCCGCCATCGAACGCTGCCTCGGTGATGACGATCCGCAGCGTCAGCAACGAGTCGACCGGTACCTGGCCATGCAGTCGTGGGACCGGACCTGGGCGCGCATGGAGGCGCTGATGTCCCGATCCGCATCGGCCGGCGCGGCGCGGGGACAGTCGCGACCGCAGTACGCAGGACTCGGCGCGCCGCCGCCGGCAACCGGCGGATACCAGGTCCCGCTTCCATAATGGAGATCTGGGGTGGGCTCGAATGTACCGTCAACCGCGTCGGGGACCGGTACTTCGATCAGATCGTCAGGACCGGGCATGAGGGGCGGCCCGACGACCTGGCGCGCTTCGCGGAACTGGGGATTACGGCCATCCGCTACCCGATTCTCTGGGAGCGATTGGCCGGCGCCGGATCGCCCGACGAGGCCTTCGGGTGGACGGACGAACGGTTAGGCAGGCTCCGCGCGCTGGGCATCAGGCCCATCGCGGGATTGCTGCATCACGGGAGCGGACCGCGGCACACCGATCTCGCAGACCCCTCGTTCCCCGGGCAATTCGCGGCCTACGCACACACGGTCGCGGAACGGTACCCGTGGATCCTGGAGTGGACGCCGATCAACGAACCCCTGACCACGGCGCGGTTCAGTGGTCTCTACGGACACTGGTACCCCCACGCGCGCAGCGACGCCGCGTTCGTCCGGATGGTGCTCAACCAGACCCGCGCCATCGCCGAGGCCATGGCGGCCATCCGGCTGGTCATCCCGCAGGCGCGGCTGCTGCATACGGACGACGCGGGGACGGTGTTCTCCACGGAACCGCTCGTTAAGCAGGCCGAGTTCGAGAACCGCCGGCGCGACGTCGCCATCGACCTGCTGTTCGGGCGCGTCGATCGTCACCACCCGCTGTGGACCTACCTGCTCGCGAACGGAGCCTCGCCGGACGAACTCGCCTGGTTCGCGGCCAACCCGTGCCCGCCGGACACGATCGGCGCCAACTACTACGTCACCAGCGACCGGCTGCTCGACCACCGGCTGGAGCGGTATCCGCCGGAGACGTACGGAGGAAATGGACGCGAGCGGTATGCCGACATCGCGGCTGTACGCGCCGCTCCGCCGCTCGCGTCGGGGTTCGCGTCGCTCCTGGAGCGGTACTGGGCGCAGTACGAACGCCCGGTCGCGCTCACCGAAGTTCACATGGCATGCACGCGCGAGGAGCAGCTCCGCTGGCTGGCAGAGGCGTGGAACGGGATGAAGGAGGCGTCGCTCGATGGCGTCCCGGTGCGCGCCATGTGTGTCTGGTCGCTGTTGGGCGCCTACGACTGGAACCGGCTCGTGACGGATAACGTGGGCGACTACGAGTCGGGGGTGTTCGACTGCCGCTCATCACCACCGCGTGCCACCGCGCTCTTTGCCGCGGTGCGTTCACTGGCAACAACCGGCGACCTGCGGCATCACGTCCTGTCGCGCCCCGGCTGGTGGCGCGGCGCTTCAACCCCAAGGCGCGTGAAGCGCAGCAAGCGACTGCTGGTGCTCGGCCCGAACGGGACGCTCGGCTCGGCCATCGTGCGTCGCTGTCAGGAACGCGGCCTCGACTTCCTCGCCCTCGGCCGTTCCGACGTGGACATCACGCGTCCATCCGACGTGAGCCGCGCGATTGGCGCCTGCCAGCCGTGGGCCGTCATCAACGCGACGGGCTTTGTCGACGTCGATCGCGCCGAAGTCGACTGCGATCTTTGCTCGGCGGTGAACTCGACCGGCGCCCGGCTGGTGGCGGAGGCCTGTGCGCGCGTTGGCTCCGGGCTCGTGACATTCTCGTCCGACCTGGTCTTCGACGGGTCGGTGAGATCGCCGTATCTCGAGAGCCACCCCGTGGCCCCGCTCAACATGTACGGGCGAAGCAAAGTGTCGCTGGAGCAGTCCGTGTTCGAGTGCCTTCCCGACGCGCTCATCATCCGCACGAGCGCGTTCATCGATGGAACCGACGAGCGCACGTTCACCGGTTGGGTGATGAGCGCGGCGAACCGGGGCGAGCGGATCAGGACATCGGGCGATGTTATCTCACCGACCTACGTTCCCGCGCTGGCGGATGCGCTGCTTGACCTGCTGATCGATGGCGAAACTGGCGTGTGGCACCTGGCGAATCACGGCGAAATCAGCTGGACTGCTCTGGCCAGGCGAATCGTTGAGGAGTCAGGTGCCGATCCCGGACTCGTGGAGGAAGCGCCGCCTGAGGAACTGAACCGCGTAGCGGCGCGTCCGAGCTACAGTGTGCTCGGCAGCGAGCGTGGAGCCGTGATGCCGACGCTCGACGAGTCGATCGACTGCCTGTTCAGGGATCGGTCGCGCACACTCGCGCCAGTCATCACGGAATAGATCTCCCGGATTCGACCTGAGCGCGCTTGACGCGGAATCATGGTTACGACTCCGGTCGATCTGACGGCCCGTCCGGACTGAAACTTCCGCTCTCCCACTCCCGTAACGGACGCGGCCGCGGTCAGAGGCCAGCATCCTGCGAGTGGCAATGCCGGAATTGAGACGATCGAACAAGCACCCGTTCGCGGTGGGGTGGGCCTGGGCTGTCGCGATGGTTGCGACGGCTGTTTTGCCGGGGTGCCATCCCGGAAACCAGGAGGCCATCGCACTGCGGCAGTCGTGCGAGGATGGGAGCGCCGTCGCCTGTAACTCGCTGGGAATCCGGCTGCTGAAGGGGGAGTACGTACTGCGGGATGTGGCGCGCGGCGCGACACTCCTGCGGATCGCGTGTGATGGAGAAGTCGCCGAAGGGTGCATGCGTCTCGGCGTCCTGTACGAGGACGGCACCGGCGTCGAGCGAGACTCGGCGCGCGGACTGGCATTGCTCGAAAAGGGATGCGCGGGTGGCGCACTGGAAGGTTGTACGCGGCTCGGAGTGCGGTACCAGCAGGGCCGCGGGGTGTCGCGGGACCTCGTGCGCGCCACGAGCCTCTACCAGCAGGCGTGTGACGGGGAGGAAGTGACCGGATGCGCGCGTCTCGGACGCCTCTACGCCGACGGCGAGGGCGTGGACCAGGACCACAACCGTGCCGCCGCGCTCTTCCAGCGCGCCTGTGACGCGAAGGACCCGATCGGATGCGTGGGTCTGGGTCGCCTGTATGCAGAGGGCATTCTCGCCGCCCCTCACGATTCAAGCGCGGCGCTCCTCTTCCGGCAGGCTTGTGACGCCCGTGACGCCGGGGGCTGTCACCTGTTAGGCCGGCTGCACGAGACTGGCCGCGGGGCAACGCAGGACTTTGGCCGGGCCGCGTCGCACTACCGGATTGCCTGCGCCGACGACGTCGCCGAGGCGTGCTTCGACCTGGCAAATCTCTATGAGAAGGGCGCCGGCGTGCGACGCAACCCGGAGGAAGTCACCAGATTCCGGCGTCGCGCATGTGAGCTTGGCCATGCACCTGCCTGCCCAGGCCGGAAGGCCTCGTCATGACGACGAGCGAGCCGCTGCTGACGGCCGAACGCCTGACGAAACA
>DAIUET010000018.1:0-17074 GCA_036845045.1 Gemmatimonadaceae bacterium
GTCACCCTGGACGAGTTCAGGCAACTTCAGTGGATCGCGGGCACCTGGCGTGGCAGTGGCGGCGCATATCCGGCGTTTTACGAGGAGTATCGCGTCGTAGACGACTCGACGATTCAGATGCGCGCGTTTGCCGACTCCACGCTGACCACGACGACCGACTCTGCCTGGATCGAGTTGCGCAGCGGTACTCTGGGCAAGCGTGGTAGCGGGCGCTCCTACGTGGTGGTTGCGGTTTCGCCGGACAGCATCCGGTTCGCGCCGCCCGGCGACTCCATGGGTGGTCACAGCTTTACCCGCAGGTCGGCCGACGAGTGGACTGCCACCCTTCACCCGTCGTCCCCGGGCGGGCAGGCCACGATCTACACGATGCGCCGGTTGCAGCGTTAGGCAGTCGGCGGCGGCCCCCTGGGAGAGCCTGATCCCGGCCTTGTCTGCCCAAGGGCGAGCCATGCTGGGCGGTGACCGCGAAGGGTGATGGTTTGCAGTCCGCTCACATCACAGGGCGTGGTGACGGACTGTCGACCGTCACGGTCCCTCCCTCCTCGAGGAGCCCCATCAGGCGATACTCGACCACGGGGCGTTGTCCGGGCACGCCAGTGGTCCGCGTGGTGGGCCGATCCGCATAACGCGGCATGCGGATGAACCACCGCTCCACGATCCACGCCCCACTCGGCAGACGGGCGAAGTGAACCTCACCGCCGATGTTCCGGTTGCTCGTCGCGACCGGAAGGCGCGAGTAGCGGAATTCCACCTGCCTGAGCTCAAAGGTCCGGGCGTCGATCCAGATCGTGCCACGCACGTCGGGGACATCCCGCCCGGAGGCCGGCTCGAAGGACAGGCCCGTCAGCCCGGCGCGTTCACCGCGCCCGTCCGCCACGCCGAAACAGTGGTCTCGCGCGAACGCCGCCGACAGCAGGACATCGGCGTCAGGCGCGTAGTAGCTGATGCTGTCGTTAGGCAGGACGCGCCAGTAACCGCCTCGCGAGAGCGCGTCGCCGGGCAGGCTCACGAAGGGGCGCTCCACCACGCCGTCTGTCTGGCGCCGCATCCGCTCGGCCAGGACACGCAGGCTCAGGGCGTCGAGTTCGTGCACGTACCGGACCACCCGCGCGCGAACGAGGCGGTCGCGCAGCGACACCTGCGTCGCGGTGAGCGCGGTCCGGATTTCATCCCACAACGACGCGACCCGGCCGGCCTGGTCGGCACGCCGGACGCATAACGCACGGGACGCCACCGTGACCGTCGGAAGCCGGTACGCCAGCGCCTCGAGCTCCACGTCGCGCTCGACCTCCTGCGACGCGACCAGTTCGATCGCCTCGGATTCGAACCGGCGCACGCCGAGCCGCTTGGCACCGAGCCGATATCGTCCCGGCTGCGGCGCCCGGAGGAAATACACGCCGCGATCGTTGGAAAGTGCGGTGACCATGACTGATTCCGGGCGGTCCTCGCGCAACAGGGATATCAGTACCCCGGCGAGCGGCGTACCCGACGCCTGTTCTCTCACGACGCCGCGCACGTTCTGTGCGCCGATCGTTACCCAGGGTGCAGCAAGAAGAATCGCCAGGCAGGAGACGAGTCGTGGCATGAAGGGCACCTCCGGGCTGCCGTCCGCATCCATTCGCGTTCGTCCTCCCTCCACTATAGTGTGCCCGTCCAGACACCGCCTGGCGCCCCCGCCACCTCAGCAGGGGTGGTCGGACCGGGCGATCCGCTGTCTGGCGTGTCAGTTGCTGGAAGACGAGGTCATGCATCGATTCCTCGCAACCAGTCCCATGTCACTCCGCCGCCCGTTCTACGCACTTCGGCCCAGACACCTTTGTCTGTTGACGCTCGTCGTCAGCTCCTGCGACGAATCGTCGTTGTTCCCTCCATCGCACGATCGCCTTTCCGTCGGGACCTGGGGCGGAGATGATTCCGGCGTGATCGTCACGGACGCCGCGGTCCACGTTCACGTCGGCTGCACCTTCGGTGACGTGACCGGGACGATCCCGCTCGATGTGAGCGGCCGCTTTACGGTCGATGGGAGTTACGTCCTGCGCGCCTACCCCGTTCAGACCGGGCCGTCACTGCCGGCCCAGTTCAGTGGACGGGTCATCGGTCGTCGACTGACTCTCGTGATTGCCGTGAACGACACGGTTGAAAGGAAGGTGGTTGCGCTGGGCCCGATTACAGTCGAGTATGGGCGCGCTCCCGAAATGGGACCGTGCCCAATCTGTCGAACACCGCGCCGACTGTCGCAGTCCGAGCCGCAGTGAAGCATTCGACGTGACGCACGCGCACCCCGGAGATCCACCGGGGTTATCAGAAGTGCCGCCGAACCCGTTTCACGCCAGCCGAGGAACCCACCATGGTGCTTCCGCTCCGCGATGACGACACGGATCGACATACGGTACCCGTCGTCACCTACGCCCTCATCGCCATCAATGTCATTGTCTGGCTCATCGAACTCAGCCTCGGCGAGCCCTTCATAAACGGGTACAGCACAGTTCCTCTCGAGATTACCGAGGGCAGGGACCTCGTCGGTACGCAGAGCGTCGATGTCGGCGGTCAGAGCATTCCCATTCAGTTGTATCCGGGGCCGACGCCAATCCACCTGACGCTGCTGTCGTCGATGTTCATGCACGCCTCATGGGCGCACATCCTCGGCAACATGCTTTATCTCTGGATTTTCGGGGATAACATCGAGGACCGAATTGGACATGCGAAGTTCCTCATCTTCTACCTGATTTGCGGCGTGGCGGCCAGCGTTGCGCACATCATGTTCGACACCGACTCCGTCATTCCGAGTCTCGGGGCGTCCGGCGCCATCGCGGGCGTGCTCGGTGCCTATCTCGTCCTGTTTCCGAGGCGGTCGGTGAGAGTCCTGATGGCCCGGCAGATTGTGAGCATGCCAGCCTTCATGGTGCTGGGTCTCTGGATACTGCTCCAGGTATTCGCGCAGATCAGTGTTGTCGGCGGGTCGGGCGGAGGCGTGGCCTACATGGCGCATATTGGCGGTTTCGTCGCCGGCCTGGCACTCATCTTCCTGTTCGGGAAGCGCGTTCCGTCGGTGGGTCAGGTGCGTCGATAGGGGGTCGCGCGGACGCAGTCGAGATGCGGGGGATCGGTCGAGTCGATCCCCGTTTCTCTTTCGGTACTCGTGGTGGTGCGTGTCATCGCCGGGGAGGCTAACGCGGACGCTGTCCCGGCTGCAGGATACTCGTCCGTCACCAGCCGGAGCCGTCATGGTCAAGCGTTTCCTCTCCGTCATCCTGATCGGCGTCACCGCGACAACGCTCTCAGCGCAGAAACCGCGCGCCCGTGACCTCAACCTCCCCATCGGCGGTACGCCGGGCCGCCTCGATGCCATTACCGATGTCGCGGGCATTGAAGTGGGATCGACCACGCTCATCGCGGGGACTGGGACACTGGTGCCCGGACAGGGACCCGTGCGGACCGGCGTGACCGTGGTGCACCCGCGCGGGAAGTCGAATCCCGATCCGGTGTTCGCCGCGTGGTTCACGCTGAACGGCAACGGCGAAATGACGGGAACGACGTGGATCGAGGAGAGCGGCATGCTCGAGGGTCCCATCGCGATCACGAATACGCACAGCGTCGGTGTGGTACGGGACGCCATCATCCAGTGGGAGAATGCGCAGAAGAACGCGCTGCAACCCTGGTGGTTGCCGGTCGTCGCCGAGACATACGACGGGGGGTTGAACGACATCAACGGCATGCACGTGAAACCGGAGCACGTGTTCGCCGCGCTCGACAATGCGACCAGTGGCCTCCCCCAGGAAGGTTCTGTGGGCGGTGGCACGGGAATGGTCTGCCACGGCTTCAAGGGCGGCATCGGCACGGCTTCACGACGGCTGTCCGACGCGGACGGGGGCTATACGGTCGGGGTGCTGGTGCAGTGCAACTACGGAAGCCGGCGGGACCTGCGCATCGCCGGCGTGCCGGTGGGCGAGGAGATCGTCGACCTGCTGAGCTGCATCGCAACCAATGGGTCATTACCGCCTAACGCGCGCCGGTGCGGCGTGCCGCCAGGAACTGACGCT
Source organism: Gemmatimonadaceae bacterium (assembly GCA_036845045.1). Classification (GTDB taxonomy): domain Bacteria; phylum Gemmatimonadota; class Gemmatimonadetes; order Gemmatimonadales; family Gemmatimonadaceae; genus JABWBJ01. The sequence goes on from DAIUET010000018.1 coordinate 4,041, forward strand.
CCCGCCGACCCCGAACTCGGCTCCATCATCGTCGTGGTGGCCACGGATGCGCCGCTGATGCCGCATCAGTTGAAGCGGCTCGCGACCCGCGTATCGCTGGGCATCGGGCGACAGGGCGGGTTCGGCACCAACGGTTCGGGTGACATTTTCGTCGCATTCTCGACGGCAAACCCTGGAGCCTGGGCAAGCGACCCGCCGGTGAAGTCGCTGCAGATGTTACCGAACAGCCGCATCTCGCCACTGTTCTACGCGACGGTGCAAGCCACGGAAGCGGCGATTACCAACGCCCTTCTGGCCGCGGAGACGATGACGGGCGCCAACGACCTCCGCGTGTACGCGATGCCTGTGGACCGCCTGTTGGCGGCGATGCGGAAACACGGCCGCCTGCCCTGACCGTCCCGTGGTCAGGAACCGGCAAGCAGTTGGGCGGCCGCACGCCCCGCGAGCCTCCCTGAAAAGAGGCAGCCGCCGAGGAACGTGCCCTCGAGGGCGCGGTAGCCATGCATGCCTCCGCCCCCGAACCCGGCCGCCTCGCCAACGGCATACAACCCCGGTACGGGTGATCCGCCTGGCGCGAGCACACGGCTGCTGAGGTCCGTCTCACACCCACCGAGAGACTTGCGCGTGAGCACGTGCAGTCTGACCGCGATCAGCGGACCGGCGCCCGGATCGAGGATCGGACGAGGACTCGCGACGCGGATGAGTCGGTCACCGAGGTAGCCGGCCCGCGCGGCGCGGATCGCCAGCACCTGCGCGTCGGTGGCGTCAGGCGCGACGACCTGTTCGTCGTAGGAACGGACCAACTGCTCGACGGCGGAATAGTCGAGCGGCTGGGTTGCGGGAATCGCGTTCATTCCGTCGACCAGCTCATGGAGCGTGTCACGCACAACGAAATCCGGGCCATGCGCCTTAAATGCCTCCACCGGCGCCATCGCCCGTTTGCCCACCGCGCGGCCCAGGACCAACCGGATGCTTTTTCCCGTGAGGTCGGGATTCTGCTCCGACCCGGACAGCGCAAACTCCTTCCGGATGATGTGCTGGTTGAGGATGAGCCACGTGTAGTCGAACCCTGTTCTCCTGATGTGTCGCAACGTCTCGAGGGTGTCGAAACCGGGAAACAGCGGGGCAGGGAGGCGGTGTCCACTCGCATCGAGCCATAACGAGGACGGCCCCGGCAGGATGCGGATGCCGTGGTTAGGCCAGACCGGCGACCAGTTGTGCACGCCCTCCGTGTAATGCCACATCCGATCCTGGTTGATGACGCGTCCACCCGCACCGGCCACGATCGCGATCGCGCGCCCGTCCGTGGAATCAGGCACGCCACACACCATTCCCCCCGGAGCAGTGCCCATCGCGGAAGGCCAATGCCTGCGAACGAGATCGTGATCGCCACCGATACCGCCTGACGCGACGATAACGACGGGAGCGCGAAGCTCGAACTCCCCGACAATCTCACGACTGCTCCGCCCCCCTCGCTCAACGTCGCTTGGTGCGAGCACCACACCCCTGACACCGCCCACACCAGTACCATCGCTGATCAGGCCATCCATGCGATGCCGGAACCAGAACGAAAGCCGGCCTTCCTCCTCCGCCTTCCGCGCGCGCGCAATGAAGGGCGCGAGCACGGCTGGTCCGGTTCCCCAGGTGACGTGAAAGCGGGGGACGGAATTCCGTCCGCGCTCGGCCCACCCCACCACCGGGAACCAGCGCATGCCCATCGCGTGCAGCCAGGCGCGCTTCTCACCGGCTGCGAACTCGAGGTAGGCTTCGGCCCACACCCGTGGCCACCGGTCCTCGGGACGGTCGAATCCTGCCGCGCCTAACCAGTCCTGACTGGCGAGTTCGAGCGCGTCCCGGATGCGGAGCCGGCGCTGCTCGGGGGAGTCGACGAAGAAGAGCCCACCGAGGGACCAGTGCGCCTGTCCACCAAGGCTCTGGGGCGGCTCCTGATCGAGGACAGTGACATGACGGCCCGCTGCCGTGAGCTCGACGGCAGCGACGAGACCGGAGAGGCCGGCACCAACGACGACGGCGTCAGTCATTCAAACGGGGTGCGCGGCTTGGAGGTTGGCCAGCTTGGCAACTTGGCCACTTCGCAACTTCGCAACTTGGCCACTTGCCCGCCAAGAGTCCTGGACGACGACGGCTCGCAGCGATGTTCCCGCCTCTCGTCATACCCCGCGCTTCTGTCGGCGGCGATGAACGGTAAATTCTGCGCATGCGAATCCTCCATTTCCTCGCGTGCGCAACCCTCGCCCCGGCGCAGGCGTCCGCACAACCAACGGCTCGTCCCGCCACACCATCGGCTGCCACTCCGGCGGCAGATACCTCGAGACTCGCCAATCTGGTGGGCAGCCTGAGGTTCCGCTCCATCGGTCCGGCGCTGACGTCGGGCCGCATCTCCGACGTCGCCGTCGATCCCTCGAACAAGAAGATCTGGTACGTCGCCACCGCCGCCGGCGGTGTGTGGAAGTCCGTCAACGCGGGCCTGACATTCGTCCCAATCTTCGACGGAGAGGCGTCGTTCTCCACCGGCGCAATCGCCGTCGACCCGAAGAACCCTAACGTGATCTGGGTCGGCTCTGGTGAGAACAACGCCCAGCGCGTGGTCGCATACGGCGACGGCGTCTACAAGTCGATTGACGGCGGCCGGTCGTGGAAGAACGTGGGCCTCAGGGAGAGTGAACACATTGGCCGCATCCTGATCGATCCGCGTGACTCCGACGTCGTCTACGTCGCGTCCCAGGGTCCGGTATGGAGCAAGGGGGGCGAGCGTGGCCTCTACAAGACGACGGACGGCGGAACGACGTGGGCCCGCGTACTCCACGTGGACGACTGGACCGGCGTGAACGACGTACAGATGGATCCGCGCAACCCCGATGTCCTGATCGCCACAACGTGGCAGCGACAGCGCCGCACCTGTTGCTTCGTGGCGGGTGGACCGGGATCGGGCGTGCACCGGTCGACCGATGGGGGCAGGACGTGGACGAAGTCGCAGTCGGGATTCCCGGCCGGCGACCTCGGACGCATCGGCCTCGCGATTTCCCCGGCGGACCCGGACGTCGTCTACGCGATCGCCGACGCCGCGGAAGGGCGCGGAGGTTTCTTCCGCTCGACGAATGGCGGCGTGAGCTGGGAACGCATGAGCGGTTACCAGACGGGCGGGAACTACTACAACGAGATCTTCGCCGATCCGCTCGACGTGGATCGCGTCTACGCCGCCGATGTCATCCTGCAGGTGACTGAAGACGGCGGACGCAACTTCCGACGGGTAGGGGAGCAGAAGAAGCACGTCGACAACCATTCGGTCTGGATCGATCCCGATGATACCGAACACCTCATCGTGGGGACCGATGGTGGCGTCTATGAAACGCATGACCGTGGCCGCAACTGGCGATTCGTGGCGAACCTTCCGGTCGCGCAGTTCTACCGTGTCACGGTGGATGACGTCCGGCCGTTCTACCGGGTCTTCGGCGGAACGCAGGATAACTTCTCGATGGGTGGGCCCAGCCGCACCCGCACGGTGAATGGCATCCGGAACGCGGACTGGTTCATCACCAGTGGCGGCGACGGCTTCGGCAGCGCCGTCGATCCTTCGGATCCGAACACCGTATACGCCCAGTCGCAGTTCGGAGTCCTGTCGCGCTTCAACCTGGCGACAGGTGACGTGATGGGCATCCAGCCTGAAGATGCGGCGGACGGACCGGGCCTTCGCTGGAACTGGGACTCGCCGCTCCTGGTGAGTCCGCACTCGCCCTCGCGTCTCTACTTCGCCGCCGAACGCGTGCTGCGCAGCGACGACCGCGGAAATTCCTGGCGTATCATTTCGCCGGATCTCTCGCGCAACATCGACCGGACACGCCTGAAGATGATGGACCGCGTGCAGAGCGTCGACGCGGTCGGGAGGAATGTCTCCACGACCCTCTTCGGCAACGTGACCACGCTGGCTGAATCGCCGCTTCAGGAAGGGCTGCTCATCGCCGGTACGAACGACGGCCGGATCTCGATCACCGAAGACGGTGGGACGACCTGGCGCAGCATCGATCGATTCCCCACGGTCCCGGAGACGACCTACGTGACGCGAGTCGCGGCTTCCCACCATGACGCACGCACGATCTACGCGACGTTCAACAATCACTGGACGGGCGACTACACGCCGTACGTCCTGAAGAGCGCGGACCTCGGTCGCACCTGGACGAACATCACCGCCAACCTGCCGGCGAGGGGCTCGGCCTGGGTCGTCGCCGAGGATCCCGGGAGCCGCCAGCTGCTGTTCGTGGGGACGGACTTCGGCGTGTTCGTGACCGTCGACGGCGGTGGGCGCTGGATGCCGATGAAGGGCGGACTGCCCACCATCCAGGTGCGGGACATGGCGATCCAGCCCCGGCACAACGACCTGGTGCTCGCAACCTTCGGTCGCGGCTTCTACATCCTGGACGACTACTCGCCGCTCCGGTCCATGACGCCGGCGATCGTCGCTTCAGCCGCGCACCTCTTCCCGGCAGGGCCCGCATACCTGTACGCGCAGTCGGCGCCGTTAGGCCTGCCGGGCGCGTCGTTCCAGGGCGCAGGGCATTTCTTCACCGAAAACCCGCCGTTCGGCGCGACGCTGACCTACTACCTGCGCGACGAGCTGAAGTCGCGGAAGGCCCGGCGTCGTGAGGCGGACGCAGACGCTGCGAAGAGGGGCGCCGACGCGACGATGCCATCGTGGTCCGAGCTCAAAGCCGAGGATCGCGAGGAGAACCCGGCCGTACTGATCGAAGTGAGCGATAGCGCGGGTCGTCCGGTGCGGCGCTTCACGGGTCCGGCCGGCTCGGGTCTGCATCGCGTCACGTGGGACCTGAAGTACCAGCCTGCCGTCCCGGTGACTGGCCCTCCGTTCCAGCCTGATCCTGACTTTCCGTTCTTCAGCGCACCGGCGGGACCGTTCGTGCTGCCCGGGCAATACTCGGCAAGGCTCTACACGCGAGTCGACGGCGTGCTTTCGCCGATTGGCACCCCGGTCACCTTCGCAGTGGTCGACGCCGATCCACCAGGCTCGCGGCGCGTGCCGCGCAACGCGACGGTGCTTGCCACGGAGTTGCGGAATGCCGAACTGGAACGCGTCGCACTTGGCGCGGCCGCCTGGCTGAATGATCTCGCCGCACGACTTGGATTCCTCCGGCGCGCCATCGACGAATCCGCGCGGGCAGACAGTGCGCTCGTGCGCCAGGTGCGAACGCTCCAGACGAAAGTCCTTGATGTTCAGGAGCGACTGAACGGCGATCCCACGCGCGCGCGCAGGAACGAGAGTTCCCCGACGGGCCTGCTGGGACGGCTTCAGAACGCGCTCGGTCAGTCACGTGGCGGATCGCTCGAGGCTCCGACGGCGGCACAGATCGCCCAACTCGATATCGTGCGTGCCGCGCTCACGGGAATCTTCGCCGAGATCCGCCAACTGGCGGACGTCGACGTGAAGGCAGTCGAATCCGCGGCGGAAGCAGCCGGCATTCCGTGGACTTCCGGGAGGTTGCCGCAACTCCCGCCGCCGCAGGGCGGACCGGGGTAACCGGCCGCCGTCCTCGACGCGCGGCGCCGGCGAGCCACGCTCCATTCCCGGGATCAGGACGCTCGTGGGCGCACGCGTTGTGCCTGCTTCAGAACAGGCCCGACCGTGTGAAACAGCCTCGACGGTGCCTAACGACGTGACGCAGGTCGCAGCACGGCGCGCGCGCAGCGCCCATTGTGTCCTGTTCACTGCGCGTGTCGCTCCCGTCGGTTGATGTCGCGAGCGGACTCGTGCGATCACCGTTTCAGCAGAGGTACCGAGTCATGAAGAAGCTACTTGTCCCAGCCACGGCGCTGCTTCTCGCCGTGTTTGCCGCCCCCGGTCTCGCGCAGGACACCCTGGTGTCCCGCGGCGACGTCGCCAAGGCGCCTTCCTTTGAAGGATTGATCAGTGCGATGACGAAGACGCAGGCCACGATTGACGAGCTGCTCAAGAAGCAGGTGGTCAACGACAGCGACCTCGTGGTCATTGACACGAAGCCCCTGCTCGAGGGCAAGGGCGACGAGATGCTGAAGATCCAGCTCGATCGCAACAAGGACGCCATCAAGCAGCTGCAGGAGATCCTCGAGAAGCATCCGGCAGTGGCGGCGCGCCTGAAGAAGGAATCGGCCGACCCGTCGATCAACGAGGTCATTGCCGCCGAGCTGGCCGCGGACGGAAAGCTGCACCTCTATTACCGGAAGAGCTGACGACTCAACTGGCGCGGTCCCGACCGGGGCCGCGCCACTTCCGTATCACTCGTCAGGCAGCGATGGCTCCCGCTCGCCCGTCCCTGCTTCCTGCTTCGGCTCCAGGTTCCACCACCACTGTGTCGACAGCTTGCGTTGACGGGGCCACACCTCGTCCAGCGTCGACGCCTCGTAGAGCCGGCCGTTCTTCATCACGAAGCGCAGCGAGTTCGTGTTCTCGATGTTCACCAGCGGATTCCGGTCGAGCACGATCAGGTCCGCCATCTTCCCCACCTCCAGCGACCCGACGTCCCGGGACAGGCCGATCGATTCGGCCCCGCTGATCGTCGCCAGCCGCAGCGCATCGTGTGGCTTCATGCCACCCGACGCCATCATCCACAGCTCCCAGTGGGTCCCCAGCCCCTGCAACTCGCCGTGCGAGCCAAGGCCCAGGCGACCCCCGGCCGCGAGCAGCTTCGGCAACTGCTGCGCATGCAGCCGGTGGACATACTGGTCGTCCCGCTGCCACTGTACCGACTTCCACTTGTCGATCTCGTCGTGGGGCGTGAACCGGCGCAGCTTCCGGTCTCCGTCGAGGTCCACACTCGTCAGGTACTTGCCGAACCCTGATGGCCCCCCGTACGCCACGATGAACGTGGGCGTGTAGGTGAGCCCACTGAAGGCATGCAGCTGGGCAACGTCGCGGTACAGAGGGCTGATGGGCAGAGAATGCTCGAGCCCCGCGTAGCCGTCCTGCATGAGCGTCAGGTTCATCACGAAGTCGGACGCCCCCTCCGTCGTCGTGGTAAGTCCCATCTCGCGCGCGGCCGTGATGACCCACTGCCGTACCTTCCGGTCCCCCGCGACGTATTGCTTGATGGTCTGGGTGTTGAAATGGTCCGCATACCGACGGACGATATCGCGAGCTTCGTCCAGGCTCCGGATGTTGGCGGCGCCGAAGATGCCCGGACCGGTGGAGTAGATCCGCGGCCCCAGCACGGCGCCGGTTTCCACCAGATCGCTGTACGTCACCACGTCCTCGGACGACGTCTGGGGATCGCGCTGGGTCGTCACGCCGTACGCGAGCTGCGCCAGGAACTGCGAGACCTGCGGCCGGTGCACGCCCCACGCCACCCAGGTGTGGGCGTGTACGTCGACCAGCCCGGGCATGATCGTCCTGCCCGAGACGTCGATGGTTCGCGTTCCCGCCGGAATCCGCACGCTGCCGCGCCGGCCAATCGCGACAATGCGGTTGTCGCGCACGAGGATGTCGCCCGACGGGATGACCTCGTCGCCCTTCATGGTGATGATGCGGGCGCCGCGGAGCGCGACCGTTCCACTCGGCCGATCCTTCCGCGCCGTGATCGCGATGTCGACGCGGAACGGCTCGTAGGCCGGCCCACGCCGGGCCGCGGAATCAGGACGCGCGGCGCTGTCGGGACGAGCCGGGGCCGCCGCGCCGGCAGCCGGAGGGCCTCCGCCTGACGCGCCTGCCGCCGTTGCCTCGGCTTTTGCCACCGAATCGCGTGCCAGCGAGTCCCCCATCGCGACGTCCCACCGGAAAAAGCTCCTGCCTATCGAGTAGAACGCGGTCCGGCCGTCGGCGCTCCAGCCCACGAAGTCGCCGCCCACCCTCGTCAGGCGCGCGGTCGGCACGACGGAACCACTCGCCACACCTACGGTCGGAGCGACCCCGCCCACCGGCGGAATCGTGATGAGGAAGACGTTGCCGTTGGACCGGACCACCGCCCGCCCACCAACGGGTGAGATCAGCACCTCATCAGGCGTGGACGGCGCGCCCGGGCCGGCAGGACCCGGTGGCGATGGTAACCCGGTCACGCGGACGATCGAGCGGCGGTCGGTGCCATCGAACCGCATGGAGACGAGGCCCTCCGTGCTCCCCGTCCACACGTAGATGCGGGTCGTGTCAGGACCGAAGTGCGGGACGTTCCGACCCTGCTGCGTCGCGCCGGAGCCGAGCCACGCGATCCGCTCGGCGTTACCGCCGGCCGCCGGCAGCCAGATGATCTCCAGTTCCGCGGTCGCGCCGTGTGAGCCGAAGTCTTCCAGCGTGCGCAGGCGGCTGTTCAGTGAACCACGCACCGCGACAATGCGTTGTCCGTTCGGCGCGTAGCTGATCTTGTCGTAGAAGGCGGCGCGTGTCGTCAGGCGCTGCGGCGGTCCACCCTCCACGGGAACGCGCCAGATGCCGCCGCCGGCCGAGTCGTCCCAGGTGACGTACGCGACGAACCTCCCGTCGGGTGACCAGACCGGGGCATGCTCCACGACCTCGGCACTCGTCAGGCGCCTGGCGTTGGTGATCGTCTCATGCGTCGCCGCCGCGGCAGGCGGGCGACCAGGGCCCCCGCGTCCAGCCGGCAGGTCGGCGATCCACAGGCGGTCGAGCGCGGAGAAGACGACCCGGCGGCCGTCCGGCGAGAGCTGGGCGCCGCGTATCTGGCTGACGACCAGTGTGGTGTCGTTGATCGGATAGTCGAAGCGCGCCAGGGGAGCGAGGTGTTGCTCGACTTCGGCGGTGAAGGGAATGGGCGATACCGCGCCCGTCGGAATGTCGACCCGCCAGATCTTCCCGTTGAACGCGGTGATGAGCGCGCGCGAGTCGGGCGTGAAGGCCGAGTTGGGATAGACGTCGCGATCCGCGCCGCCCTGGCTGGCATCACGCTGCACATCCATCACGAGCCAGCGGTCGCGTCCCGACTCGAGGTCGAGCAGCTTGAGGCCTTCGCGCGCGTCATGACGTGTGGCGTACACGAGCCATTTCCCGTCGGGACTGGGCATGGGTCGGAACGCCCCATCCGACTCGGAGGTGCGCACCGCGGCGCGGCCCAGCGTCCGGTCATACTGCGCCACCTGGTAGGTGCTGACCCGGCGCGCGGAGCTGCGTGGCCCGTGTTCGGGCCCGTACTCCGGGTCGGCCGTGTGGATGGTCAGCCCGCCCTGGAAATCGCCCCCGAGGTTTCCGCTGGCCGTGACCCAGACATAACGAGGGTCGTTCCCGAAGGCCGCGCCCAGCAGCGTCGGAAAGGGTGCCGCGGTGGCGGGCGTGCCAGGTGGGCGCACGCCAGTCATCTGCAGTCCCGTGCCTCCGTCGCGATGGTAGAGCCAGAGCTGGCCCGCGCGACTGACCACGACGTACTGGCCATCGGGCGTCCAGGTCGGCGAGACGAAGTTGAGCCGCTCGCCGCGGCTCAGGATCTTCGGCTGCGTCCCGTCGGCGTTCGCGGTCCAGACGTTCTCGGAGCCATTGCGGTCGCTGACGAAGACGATCCGTGAACCGTCCGGTGAATAGCGCGGCTGGGTATCGTAGGCGTGGCCACTCGTTATGCGTGTCGCCGCACCACCCGCGACCGGCATGGTGTACAGGTCGCCGAGGAGCTCGAACATGATCGTCCGGCCATCGGGCGAGACGTCGAGTGAGATCCAGGTGCCCTCGTCGGTCGTGAATCTGAGGGTGCGGGTCGTGAGGAGCGGCAGGCCATTGGTGCGGGTGGCCGCGCGCGCGGCGCTGTCGGCCTGGGCGACGGTCTGTGCATCGGCAGCAGTGGCGACACAGGCGGCGGCAATTCCGGCGCGGACGATTCGTATGGTCGACATGGGACGGCGGTTGGCGGTCCCGACAACCTACAGGCTGATCGGCGGCGGTCCACTCGACCCACCCCTTGAACCCCGCCATGCAGGGGCGAAAAGACGGCTGTGGCGAATTGAGCATCGGCTCGCTTAATTGCTGGCCGTCTCAGCAGAGACTTTGTCGCGGGACGCTCGTCTATTGGGACGAGCCCAGTCGGAGGATGGAGCGGGTGTTTCGCCTGAATGTCATTCATGCAAGCGCGATCGGCCTCGCGGCCGGCGCTATCGCCGCCCTGGTCTTCCCGGGGGTGCTGCTTCGTGGCCTCGGTGTCCCCGATGCGTCCATTGCGGTGCAGGGCGTGATCCGCTTGTCGGGGGTCGTCCTGCTGGCCCTGGCCTCGGTGCTGTGGTCGGCGCGGTTCTGGCTCCTCTCTTCGCTCGGCGCCTCGACCCTCCGCACCCTGGCGGTGACCTACGGAATTGGCGCAGTCATGCTGTTGGCTCAGCAGCTGGCGGCGGGGCGGGTGCTCGAAAGCACCATCCCGATCCTGTACATGTCGATGGTGGCGCTGGAGTACGCAGGGTCGGCGCGCCGGTACTCGAAGCGGTTCGGCGCGGCGTAACTACTGCCGGTTCGCGGCGGCCTCGTTCACGCGGATCGACTGGACCATCCGGGAACAGGCGCGCTCCATCGTCGAGGCGAGCCGGCCCTGTGCCACGCAGGCCATGTAAATGACCTGCTCATCGGGGAGCATCCGGGTGTAGACCGTCACCCGCTCCAGTTGGCCGGTCACGGGTGACTTTCCCATCAGCCGGACCGAATAGCCCCGCAGGCCCTCGATCACCTCCGACCGGGCCGACCGCGCCGGCGCGGTGAGATACGGATTCGCGCCCAGGATCTGCCTGACGAGATCGTCCGTTGCATCTTCGAGGATCCCGCGCGGTCGTGAGCGGTCGAAGGGGGCGTAATGGCGCGTCAGGCTGTTGTTCCACCGGGCGACGTCGTCTTCAAAAGGCTCGTACTGATTCACGATCACGCCCTGCACCAGGTTGGGTGAGCCATCCTCCCGCTCCACAACCCCTCCGGTGGGGAAGAACGAGATCGCGGCACCCGCCTGACGCGCGTCCCAGTTGGCGGGATACTCGAGGGTCACGGGGGCCTCGTCGTTGCTGAACCGGGTGAACTGTGGCGAAGGTGCAGGCACGTCGGGAACGGGAAGCACGGAGCCGAGGTCCAGGGCGCCGCCCGATACTTTCATCTCCGGAGGGGCCGGGAGGCCCGCGTCCGGGCCGCCGCGCCAGCGCATCCGGTTGAAGCCTCCCACGATTTCTGACCGGCCCTGCCGGAGCACGTTGGACAGGTTGCGGATCCGGCGCTCGCGGTCCGCAATGGGTGGGTGGCTGCTGTTCAGGCGCTCGAGGCCTGAACGGTAGGCGCTTTCCCGTCGAACGGTGGCGAGCAGGGTGGCCATCGACACCGGGTCGTAGCCCGATTTGGACATCACTTCCGCGCCTAACGCGTCGGCTTCGTATTCATCCGTACGGTTGAAGCGGAGAAACACGGCGCTGGTGCCGTAACCGCCCACCGCGTTCACAATGCGCCCGGTCGCGCCGGACCGCCCCACCAGTCCACCAAGCGCGCTGAGGCCGGCCTTGGACAGGTACGCCCTCGATACCTGAGCAGTGCCGTGCCGGAGGAGTACGTGCGCCATGGCGTGAGCGATCACGCCGGCCACCTCGGCCTCACTGCGGGCCAGGCTGAGGAGCCCTCGCGTCACGAAGATCTGGCCGCCGGGCAGGACCAGCACGTTCACGTCGCTGGAGTTGATCGCCTGCACCTGGAAGGGATAGTGTGGCGCATGCGCCGCAAGGAGCGACGTAATGGTCGAGAGGTACTGCAGGGTCCGGGCGCTGGTCACCAGGCGGACCTGCTTCTCGATTTCAGCCGCGGACTGCCTGCCGATCTCGATGTCCTGTTCGACCGTGAACAGGTTGAACCCGGACGGCGCCCGCTTTATGGCCACCTGTGCGCCAGCCGGCACCGCCAGAGTCGCGACGGAGGCCGCTCCAGCGAGCAGCGCCCCGGATGTCGTTCGAAGTGCGCGATTGCCGGTCAATCGCCTAACAAGCATGAGAGTGTCCACACGCGCACTATACGTTAGGTGCCCCTTCCGGGTAATTCGCCGTGGGGTGCGACCTCGACTGGTCCGCAGTGCATAGATGCACCATCCCCGGGGGTCAGACCGCCCTCCTTCTACCCCCCAGGGGGTAGCCTCCGGCCGGCGGGAGAGCAGGCGGTCACCCTGCCGCGATCGCCGGATCCCGGCGCGCGAATGGCCGGCGAGACGGGTGACCTCGTCTCGCCGGGTCCGGTCCGTCAGATCTCGCGACGGACGTCGATCTCGCTCTCGCCGCGCGTCTGGGCGGCGTACGTCCGGCCGCCCAGCTGTTCGAGCTCCGTCCGGAGCCGCTCGCGCGAGACGTCGTCCGTTTCGACCGTTACCATGACGTCGCCGCGCTCAACCAGCGGACCATAGAAGGCCACCTCGTCCTTCGAGAAATCCGCCCGGGCCATCGCCCCGGCCAGTGCACCCGACGTTCCCCCGACGATCGCGCCCGCCGCCGCCGAGCCACCGGCAACGCCTAACGCCGACGCCAGGGGACCAGCGACCAGGAAGGGTCCGACACCCGGGATGAGTACCGCGGCCAGGCCGAACAGCGTACCGACACCGATGCCGGTGATCGCGCCCTTCGCGATCCGCTCACCGGTCGTCGCCTCCGGAAGGCGTCCGACTTCGACATCGTCCACGCGCTTGGCGATGATCGACAGGTGGGAATCGGAGACACCGCGCTGCCGCAGCTCGGCGATCGCGGCATCGGCCTGGGCGTGGTTCGCAAAGACTGCCGTAACTCGTGACATCGTTGGGCCTCCTCACTGGAATTGTCGGGACCTGAACCGTCCAGTACCCAGCGAAGGCGGTTCCGTTACGTGCTCGTCTGTACGACGCTGGCGGGCGGTAGCGTCATCGCGGGCGCGTGGTCCGCCGTTGCCGGGCAGGTTACGACAGCAGCTTCCGCAACTCGTTCAGCGAAGCGCGGAGCGAGCGGCCGCGCCGGTACAGGTCACTCCAGAGATCGCCGAGCGTCGCCACGCGGTCTCCCATGGTCCTCAGGGTGAACGTGGAAGGCCGCACCGTGCCACGATCAATCTCCTCCCAGGTGCACGG
>DAIUET010000019.1:0-6356 GCA_036845045.1 Gemmatimonadaceae bacterium
CCGCTGGCCGCTGACGGAACTCAGCTTGACCGGTTGCCTTCCGACTCGTTTTCACCGTTCGCATGACTGCCATCCCGGTCTCCTCGCCCGCCAATCAGAAGGTCACTTTCGTCGAGCTCTTCTTCGATCTCGTCTTTGTCTTCTGCGTCACGCAGGTCGTGAGTCTGCTGCACGACGGCGTCACATGGCGCTCGGTCGGAGAAAGCATCCTTGTGTTCTGGATGGTCTGGTGGGCGTGGACCCAGTTCACCTGGGCGCTCAACGCCGCCGACACGACGCACCCACGAGTGGAAGTCGCGACCCTCGTTGCCACCGGTGTTGCGTTCTTTCTCGCGGTGGGTATCCCGTTCGCATTCCACGGTCGACCGCTCTGGTTCGCCGGCACCTATGTCACCATCCGTGTCCTCGGCCTGCTCGTATACGACTGGGTCGCCTGGGCGGACACCTCACAACGTGCGGCCGTGCGATTCTTTTCCCTCGTGTCGGTGGGGGGCCTCATCGCGGTGTTGATTGGTGGTTTCCTCGGGGGCACCGCGCAGTACATCTGGTGGTCGGCCGCGATCGCCCTCGATCTCGTCGCGGCGGCGATGGGGGGGAACGCCGAAGGCTGGAACCTTCATGCCGAGCATTTCTCGGAACGCCACGGACTGTTCGTGATCATCGCCCTTGGCGAATCGCTCATCGTGGCGGCGCTCGGCCTGTCCAAGGGCGCGTGGTCGACGACCGAATTGATCACTGCCATCGTGGCGGTCGCCATCGCCGGGGCGATGTGGTGGTCGTATTTCGTCCGCAGCAAGGTGGAACTGGATCACGCCCTGGAGAGTGCCAACGGGGCGGCTCGATCGGCGCTGGCTCGTGACGCCTATTCCATCATTCATTTCCCGATGCTGCTTGGCGTCATCGCTTTCGCGGCCACCATCGACCAGGCGCTGAGCCATGCGTCGGACCCGCTCTCGACGGCCGGACGAGCACTTCTGGCGGCGTCACAGCTCCTCTTCGCGGGAGGCATGGGACTGGCGCTCCGGCGTGCTGGCCGTAAGGTCCCCCTGGGCCGCCGTTGGATTCCCCTGTTGACCGCGATCGCCGTTCTTGCTGTCGCCAACGTGCCGGCGGTGTTCAGTCTGGCGATCCTGCTGATTGGATCGACGCTGCTGGTCATCGGGGAACCGGTCCGCCGGCAGCATCACGCAAAGGCCCGGGAAGCCAGCGCCTCAACGTGACCAGGCGTAATCATATAGTTGCAGCTTTGACCCACTCAATACGGCTGGTGGAGGCCTGAATGACCTTCGGTGGAAACCGATCCAGGACGCGGCGTTGCGCGATCCGCTTCTTCGCGGTCACCCTGACTGCATTCCCTGCGATCGCCGCTGCGCAGGAATCGTGGAACCCGGAAGAGATTCTGAGGAAGGAGGGGTGGGTCCGTCCCCCGGCGGTGGTCGAGCGGATCATCACGACGCCGCGTCCGGACATCTCCTTCAACCTGCAGAGTCCCGACCGGAAGTGGTTCGTCCGCACGGCAATGACTGACCGGGGCGATATCAGGGATTACGGAAAGCCGCACATCTATCTTGCCGGCCTGGCCGTCGACACGAAGGCGAACCGCGCCCGCTCGATGACCATGCGCGCCGGAACCGCGCTGACGCTGGTGGATGCGCGTACCAACACGACGAAATCGCTCGAAGTGCCGAAGGGCGCTACGGTGTCGTCGCCGGCGTGGTCACCAACGGGCACGCACCTCGCCTTTGTCGCGAATTTCAGTGATGCGTCGCATGTCTTCGTGGCCAACGTCGCGACGGGCAAATCGACGCAGCTTACCCGGACACCCCTGCTGGCGACGCTGGAGACCGGGGTCGATTGGAGTGCCGATGGGAAGACCATCACCGTCGTGCTGCTTCCCGACGGCCGGGGCGCGCCACCGACGCACGGACCGGACGGCATCGAGGATGGCCCGCAGATTCGACTGACCGAAGGCAGGACGATTCCGCAACGCGTTCACTGGAGCCTGCTGGAGGATCCGCACGACCAGGCGCTCCTGAAGTACTACACGACCGGCCAGCTCGCGCAGATCGACGTCCGGTCGAGGGCGACCCGGAAGATCGGCGCCCCGGCCATGATCCGTTCCGTGGATGCGTCGCCCGATGGCGCATACTTCCGCGTCACCCTCATGACGGAGCCCTTCTCCTACCGGGTGCCAACCAACAGCTTCGGCTCCATCGACCAACTCTGGGATGCGTCCGGAAACGTCGTTGCGGAGCTCGGTCGCACCCCGCTGCGCGAGGGTGAGGTGACCGATGATGATGCGCCTGGCGGATTCGGTCGCGGCGCGACGCAGTCCTCCTCGGACACGGGTAAGCGCAACATCCAGTGGAACCCGGTGGGACCGGGGCTCGTGTACCTGCAGTCGGTGTTCGCGACGAGCAGTGAACCGGCCGGCCGCGGCGCCGGGCGGGGTGCCGGCCGCGGTGGCCAGGCCGCCGCGCGCGTGCCGACCAGCGTCCGCTTCATGAGCTGGCTGCCGCCGTACGGGCCGAACGACACGAAGCTCCTGTTCGAGGGGAGCGCCCGCCTGACGAACGTGGCGTACGGAACGGACGGCAGGACGATGTTCATCGCCGACAGCAACCTGGTGTTCGCCGCCCGGACGGCTGAGCCGTCGCGGCGATTCAACCTGGGACGCGGTGTCACGTTAGGCGGCGGCGGGGGCGGCGCCGGGCGCGGCGGACGGGCCGGGGGCGGCGGTGGCAGCGACTCGACGGCGTTAGGCGGTGCCCTGGCCATGCGCCCGGGTCCCCACGGTCCGGCGCTGGTGGTGGTGGCGTCCGACGGCCGCAGCGTCTTCGTCTCGGGGACGCGCTCGCCGGGCGCCTCCTGGCAGACACAGGCACCGCGGCCATGGGTGGACCGGCTCGATTTCGAGAGCGGACAGCGGTCGCGGATCTTCGACGCCCCCGCCGACAGCTATGACGAGTTCGTGGCGGCGCTGGATGACGACCACACGCAGTACATCTACACGCGTGAATCGGCCACCGTGGTGCCTGACGCGTGGCTCAAGAATGTCGCCACGGGGGCCACCACGAAGCTGACCGACAACAGGGACGTGGCGCCGGAAGTCACGCAGGCCCAGAAAAAGCGCATGGTCGTCACCCGGCCCCGCGATGGCCTCAAGTTCTGGGTGGACGTCACGTTGCCGGCGGACTGGCGGGAAGGGACGCGTCTTCCCGGCATCATCTGGTTCTATCCGCGCGAGTACACCACGGCGGCGGACTACGAACGCTCGCGATACGGCACGAACATCAACCGGTACCCGGTGCTCGCCCCCGCCCGGCCGGCCAGTTCGGTGAAGCTGTGGGTCACGCACGGGTACGCGCTGCTCGAGCCGGACAGCCCGATCATGGGCGACACGGGGCGGATGAACGACAATTACACGCAGGACCTGCGCGAAAACCTCGATGCGGTCATCGATGCGGCGGTCGAAGCCGGCTATGTCGATCGTGATCGTATGGGGCTCGGCGGCCACAGTTACGGGGCCTTCAGCACGGTCAACGCCATGACGCTGGTGCCCTACTTCAAGGCCGGGATCGCCGGCGACGGCATGTACAATCGTACGCTGACACCGTTCGGCTTCCAGAGCGAGCGCCGGAACTTCTTCGAGGCGATGGAAACGTACCTCGACATGTCGCCGTTTTTCCGTGCCGACAAGCTGAGCGGGGCCCTGCTCCTGTATCACTCGCTCGAAGACCAGAACGTCGGCACACATCCCATGAGCTCCACGCGCATGCTCCATGCGCTGCAGGGGCTGGGCAAGACCGCAGCGCTGTACATGTATCCCTACGAGGACCACAGCGTGGGGACGTACCAGACAGACCTGGACCAGTGGGCCCGCTGGCTCGCCTGGTTCGACGTGTACGTGAAGAACCCCAAACGGGATACGAAGACGGTGCAACCCTGACGAGGGTTGAGGCTCGAGGTTCGAGGCTCGAGGGAAGGGTACCGCGCCAGTGTGCCAGTGCCCCTTCCCTCTTCCTCAGCCCTCCTCTCGACCCTCGACCCCCGACCCTCGACCCTCGAGCAACAGCAATGCGTTTCCTCCTCAGCACGTGTATCGCGCTTTCGCTGACCACGGCGGCGAGCGCTCAGAACGCGCCCGCAGCGGCAGATTCCACCGATCCCGTTCGCGAGATGGTCGGCCGCCTCGACCTCGAACAGTACAAGGCCACCATCAAGGGCCTCACGCAGTTCGGCGATCGCATGCAGGGCACGAAGCGGAATGCCGACGCGGTCGACTGGATCGAGGCCCAGCTGAAATCGTACGGATGCACGAACACCGAACGCATCCGGTACGAGTACAGTCCGCCCGCCCCGCGTGGCGGTGGCGCGGGGCGTCGTGCCGGTGGCGCCGGTACCGATCCGGCTGGTCGCGCTGGGCGGGCCGGAGGGGGCGGACGCGCCGCAGGCGCCGCCAGCACCGGGATCATCTCTGGATCGGGTGGCAGCAGGATCCGCGGAAACCGGGCCCGCACCGGCGTCAACCGGGACTCACTCGCACAGCCCGATCCACGCCTGCGAGCGCTGAACGCGGAGCAGGCGCCGACCACCCCCGGGATGCGCGAGGAGGTGTACTGCACGAAGGTCGGTACCACCCGACCCGATGAGATGTACATCGTGGGCGCCCACATGGACGGTCATGGCTGGGGTGAGGCGGCGAACGACGACGGCTCCGGGACGGCGATCGTAATGCAGCTGGCGCGCGTCTTCAGCAGCCCGGACGTGCAGACCGAGCGCAGCATCCGGTTCGCCCTCTGGAACAATGAGGAAACGGGCCTCAATGGCGCCCGCGCCTACATCGCCCAGCGTCAGGCGCTGCAGGGAAAGGAGGACCCGGCCGGATCCGGGCGGTACCCGGAGCCGAAATGGTTAGGCATGATCCAGCACGACATGATGCTGTTCGACCATGGCATGCCGCGCGCTGATGGCACGATCAATCCCGAGCAGCGCCCCGAAGCGGACGTGAACATCGAGTTCCAGATCAACTCACGGATGGCGGACCAGTCGATGAAGCTGGCGTTCGTGCTGCACCAGGCCAACCGCAACTACGCGACGGACTACCCGGCAACAGTCGGTCCGCACATGACCAACACTGACTCGGGGCCGTTCCAGGACATCATTCCCGCCGTCAGCCTGCGGGAAAACGAGCGCGGCGCTCACATCGGGGCCGGGTGGGACCCGCACTGGCACCAGCCGACGGACCTCTACGCCACGTTCAGTGACAAGGATTTCCGGCTTGGCCTCAATGCCGCGCAGACCACGCTCGCCGCGTTAGGCCAGCTCACCGGTGCACGTTTGAGGAAGTAGCCTCCCGTCAGGGCGCGGCAGCCGTTTTATTCGGGCCCATGGCTCCGCGCCCGTATGTGCTGTCCGAATCGACGTGGGAGGACGTCCGTTCCTCCCGGTTCGAGGTTGCGATCCTCCCCTGGGGGGCCACCGAGGCCCACAACCGGCATCTCCCGTACGGGACCGACAACATCGAGTCCGAGGCGGTGGCGATGCGCGCGGCGGGGATCGCGTGGCAACGGGGTGCGCGCGTTCTCGTGTTGCCTTGCGTGCCGTTCGGCGTGAACACCGGCCAGCGAGAAGTCCCGTTCTGCCTCAACATGATGCCGTCCACGCAGGCCGCGGTGATTCGGGACCTGCTGCCGTCGCTGCAGGATCACGGAATCAGGAAGCTCGTGATCCTGAACGGGCACGGTGGAAACGATTTCCGTCAGATCATCCGTGAACTCCAACCCTCGACCCGAACCGTGCTGGCGCAGGTGAACTGGTACCAGGTGGTTCCGGCTGCGCGGTTTTTCGCCGAACCGGGCGACCATGCGGGAGAGCTCGAAACGAGCATGATGCAGCACCTGAGCGCCGCCATGGTGCGGCCGCTCGAGACCGCCGGCCCGGGCAAGGCCCGGATTCATCGCGTGGCGGGCTTCCGTGAGGGCTGGGCATGGATGCCCCGCCAGTGGGTCAAGGTCACCGACGACACCGGCGTCGGGAATCCGTCAGCGTCGACGGCCGAGAAGGGGGCAGCGTATTTCGAAGCGGTGACCGAGGCGATCGGCGCGTTTCTCCATGAACTCGCGGCGGCGGACCCGGGGGAGCTTTACGAAGGGTGAGAGGGTGGGGAGAGGGTGAAAACCGGTCCACCCTCAATCACCCGGTCCACCCTACTCACCCTGCCTCACCGGAACGCAATGGAAACGCTTGACTTGCACATCCTCATGCCTTGACTGGGGATCAGTCGAGCGCCTATCATTCTCGTCTTCTCCGCCCCAGCCTTGGGGCGTGTTTTTTCGTTGAGCCAACGGGATGCC
>DAIUET010000019.1:6456-16978 GCA_036845045.1 Gemmatimonadaceae bacterium
CGTCTTCTCCGCCCCAGCCTTGGGGCGTGTTTTTTCGTTGAGCCAACGGGATGCCGACAATAAATCAGCTGGTACGGCGCGCACGTCGCGCCGTGGCCGCCAAGGGCAAGACACCTGCCCTGCGGCAGAATCCTTTCCGCCGCGGCGTGTGCACGCGCGTCTACACCACGACGCCCAAGAAGCCGAATTCGGCCCTGCGCAAAGTCGCCAAGGTGCGCCTGACGAATCAATTCGAGGTGATCGCCTACATCCCCGGTGAGGGACACAACCTGCAGGAGCACTCGATCGTGCTGGTACGCGGCGGCCGGGTGAAGGACCTGCCGGGCGTCCGGTACCACATCGTGCGTGGAACGCTCGACGCGGCCGGTGTGTCAGGCCGGAACCGCAGCCGCTCGAAGTACGGAACCAAGAAGCCCAAGCCGGGCGCCGGAGGTAAGAAGTGAGTCGCCGCAAAAAGACAGTCCGCCGCCCCGTGCTCGCGGATGCGCGTTACGACAGCCAGACCGTTTCGAAGTTCATCAACTCCCTCATGTATGAGGGAAAGAAGGCCGTGGCGGAGCGGATCTTCTACGGCGCCATGGACCTGGTGGAATCGCGGACCAGCCAGCCGGTCGTGAATGTCTTCAAGCAGGCGCTTTCCAACCTCAAGCCGGTCGTCGAGGTGAAGAGCCGGCGCGTGGGTGGCGCCACGTACCAGGTCCCCGTCGAAGTCCGCCCCGACCGCCGCACCGCTCTTGCCATGCGCTGGCTGATTCTGTACTCGCGCGAGCGGAACGAGAAATCGATGTCCGAGAAGCTCGCCGCCGAGGTGATCGCCGCATCCAAGGGCGAAGGCAACGCCATCAAGAAAAAGGAAGACACGCACCGAATGGCCGAAGCCAACAAGGCGTTCGCGCACTATCGGTGGTAGCTGGTTCCACAAGAGTCCTGGTGGGCAGGTGACCGCCCTCATCGGGGTCTTCGGAACGGGCGCCCTCGGGGCGCCCGATGCGCTTCCAGCCATGATGCACGAGATGCGCAACCGGGCGAGCCAGCCGCCCGAGATCGCACGGGACCCTGGTGCCTTCGTGGCGGCGAGCCGCCACGCGTGGGAGGCGGAACTGGGCGGCTGGACCGGGCCACTCCTTCACGTCACCGAAGAGTGGCTGATTGCCGGCGACGCGACGCTTTACTATCTGCGCGACCTCCGCCGTCGTCTCGACGCGGCCGGACGCCTGCCGCCGACCCAGCACAGCGGCGCCCTCATTGCTGCCGCCCTCGATACGTGGGGTGCTCGGTTCGCCCGCTTCGTCGAGGGCGACTACGCCTTCATCATCCTCGATCGTCGCCGTCATCGGGTGCTGCTCGTGCGCGATACTGCCGGCAAGCGGTTGCTGGTCTGGAGCCAGCGAGCCGACGGGACGCTGGTGGTGGCCTCGTCGCCTAACGCGGTGGTGTCGTTTCCGGGAGTGTCAGGCGAGTACAATCTGGAGACCATCGTCGCGGCGGCGTCGGGGTTCATGGGTCGGGGGGAAAGGACCAGCTTCACCGCCGTCAGCGTCGTCGCGGCGGGTCAGACCCTGGTTCATGAAGCCGGCCGGACCACGCGGACAGCGGATCAGTGGGTTGTGCCGGAGTTCTCGAACGAATGGGCCCCCGAGCCCAGCGCGGAGGACGCCGACCGGCTGCGCGCGCTGATCGAGGACGCCACCTGCGAACGGCTGCCGGACCGCGGCGTGGCGACCATCTGGATGAGCGGCGGGTCCGACTCGACGGCGATATTCGGCGCCGGGCGCGCCGGCATGTCCCGTCATGGACGCAGTGGAGTCGACTTCGTTCCGGTATCGATGTCGTTCCCGAAAGACGACACCGGGTACGAGGACGACGTCATTCACGACATCGGCGAGCGCTGGCACGCGCGAATACACTGGATTCCCATCGACGAGATCCCCTTGTTCGCGGAGCACGAACACCGCCTAGCGGTACGGGACGACGTCATGGCGCATTCGTTCGAGTCGATGATGCGCACGCTGTCCCGGCAGAGCAGGGCACTCGGCGCCCGCATTGCGCTCGAAGGGGCCGGCGGTGATCACCTGTTCCACGTCTCTGACACCGTGCTGGCCGACCACCTGTTCTTCGGTCGCTGGGGCGTACTCCTCGAGGCGCTACGCGCACGACGTCAATGGCCCTGGAAGGATCTCGTGCGCGCGTTCGTCATGCCACATCTGTCCGACGATGTCGTGCGATGGATCGGCGACCTGAGGGGCAGATCGATACCCAACTTCTGGGATGCGTCCGGCCCGACCTGGGTCCGCCCCCTCGACGTGTTCGCGAAGGAACGACGACCGCATAGTCCCAAAAGGCCCGAAGAAGCTGCAGCGGCATTCGAGGTTCGCCGCCTGCTCACGACGCCACACGTTGCCAGAGTCCTGTCATGGAACCACGCTTTTGGACTCGACGAGGGCACCTACGTTCGATCCCCTCTCTTTGACCGCCGCGTCGTTGAGTTTGCGGCGACACGACCCGTGAGCGAACGCAACAGTGGGCGTGAGACCAAAGTGCTTCTCCGGCGATCAATGAGGGACCTCCTACCCCAGTCGGCTCTCACGCAGAGGCCGTACAAGCACGGTACCCTGGCGGGCTACGTCTATCGACAGTTCGACGCGGTGAAATCGGAACTGCAGCAGATGTTTGGTCCAGCCGCATCCAGGCCGGAACTGGAGCGCATGGGAGTCATCGACCGGCCCTCATTGATGGATGCGATACAGCGCTTCACCAGCGGACACGAGCATTACCTCGGCGCTTACCTGCATAACACTCTGGAAACCGAGCGCTGGCTGGCCCACAGGTCGCAGCGGTAAGTTCTCGCGACGTTGTCAGGTTCTGTCGCGTCTGGTTAGCGCAGGAATGGCATTGAACTTGCCACTACCTCGGGTAAACCCCCAGGAGGACTTCATGTACCATACGCCCAAGCTCGTTCGTTACGGCGGCTTCAGAGAACTGACGCTTCAAGGTGCGGGTGCAACCTGCACTCCCCCGATCCCGACCACGCAGAAGACCAGTCCGCAATTTGACCCGGTCTTCAGTGCAGGTCAGAGCAACGACGGCTGCCCGCCGCGCTCGTAACTCGTTGTAGAGAAAAGCTGGTTCGCAAGTGTTGGACGGCTGTTCGTGGGACGGGCCGAGGTGCCGTCCGGGGCACCGGTAGGCCAGCTGCAGGAAAGACTTTGAGCCGATAGATAAACTCCGGCTCGGTGGTCTTGCCGCCACACCCTGATTGTGGGGTCGTGGCGGCCATTTGTTACGACGAAACGCCACAATCGTCGGCTGTTTTCCGTAAATTTTGCCCGGCAATCGTCGAGCCCGGTCAGTCTGGTATGAAGAGTGCAAAGCCTGAGCCTACTTTGCTTTCTGGGCCCGTTGTCGTCATTCAACCACTGCTCCAATGCTTTCTCTCCAGCCACCCGGAGCCGCAGGTTTGAAGCTGCCTCATCCTCGATCAAGCGTGATTTACCGGGACCTTCCGGAGGGGGCCATTCTCTTTTGCACGGCCACCGAGGTCTACTACAGCCTGAACCCGATTGGGGCACGTATCTGGCAGCTCCTTCCGCCTGTCTGCACGACCGAGGAGGAAGTCGTTGCCCGACTCTCCGAGTCGTATCCGGAAACCAACCTGGGCAAGATTTCCGCGGATGTGCGCCGGCTCCTGGACGACCTGGCCGGCAACGGTCTGGTAGACTCGTCACGAGCGGCGTAGCATGGGCGCGTTCCGCGCCGTCGCGCGCAACGCCGGTGCCCACTACAATCCTGAGGAATCTTCAGCTCGAGGCGGCCGGCTGGGACCTGGCGCAGGCCTATCCATGAAACTTGACTCCTTCGGGTCTCCGGAGATGGCGCTGCTCATGGCAGCGACCGGTGGCGACCCGTCGCGTGAGTCAGTCCGAAGGCTCATGGCCGGGCGGCTTGACTGGGCGGAACTGACGCGATTGGCCTTCGCGTCGCATGCCACCCCAGGGCTCTGGGAGGTCGTTTCCACGTTTCCCGACCTGCCCGCCGAAGCGTCGGCCCTGCAATCGCTGGCCGTCCTCAACGATTTCCGGCGTTTTCACATCCGCTCGCTCACCGCGCGAGTCACCAGTGAGCTCGCCCGTGAGGGGATCGAGGTCCTGGCGCTGAAGGGAGCCGCGATTCTCGCCGGAGGGGTCGCCCGGCCGACTCCGCGCACCATGTCGGACATTGACCTGTTGGTCATCCGCGGATCAACCGAGCAGGCCTGGAATATCAGTCGGGCCAACGGATGGACCCTGTTGGACGCGTCCAGGACCCCCGAGATGTACGAGCGCCATCACCACCTCGCCCCACTCCTCGATCCCGATGGCGTCTCTATCGCGCTCGAACTGCACAGGACACTGCTCCCCAGCGTGGAGCGCCTCGGCGTTGATGTCGGCGCCCTCATTGCGCGGTCGCGTGTCGTGCAGGTTGGCGAGGTTCCGGTCCGCGTACCGTCTGTGGAAGATCTGCTCTTTCACATCTGTCTGCACTTTGGCTGGTCGAACAAGCTGCGCCGTGGCGTGTGGCAGGCATATGCGGATGCGCACGCTATCGTTCGCGACCCGTCGTTCACCTGGGATCGCTTTGTAACGCTGGCGGGTTCCCGTCGCGCGAGGCAGTCGTGTTACTGGACGCTTCGTCTGGGGCGCGCGGTCGCGGACCTCGACGTTCCCGACGAGGTCCTCCGGCGGCTCGATCCGTCGTCAGGCGGGCGGTTCGCGGACCTGCTCGAGCGTCACTTCGCCATGCAGGTCGCCGATCCCCGGTCCGGAGAGGCCGTGGCCCAGCGCGTGAGACGACGGCTCTGGTTCCGAGCCATGCATGAGCCTTCGTCGTCGAGCGAAGCGGACGAGTTGTGGAATGAGGGTACCGTGGAAGTCCGCGGAGAGGATATCAACCACCGACCACCCCGCGGCGCGGCGCGGGCCGCGCTGACTACGCTGAGATACTTCGGCAGGCTGCTTTCCCGTGGATAGGTCGCTGGGGGCTCCTGGCCCGGCGCGGCCCGAATCCGCTGCATCTTTTCAAGTGACGGTCGGCGAGTACGTTTCCCGCTGGCGCAGTCACGAGCGGTGCGTGCGTGATCCACATTCGGTTCGGGCTCTCTCATGCAATGCCGGGTGGGGTGCGCACCTCGCCCCCAGCTCACGTAATGTCATCAGACCACGAGACACGGCTGCCGTCCCCGGCCCCGGGCGCGATATTCAGGCGACTGCCCGAAGGCGGTGTTCTGTTTTCGACCGAGACCGAGGTCTACTTCGGAGTCGGTGTGGTGGGGGCGCGGATCTGGGAGCTACTGCCGCCGGCGACGCGGACGGTCGAGGAGATGGTGGACATACTCGCGTCGAAGTACCGTGACGTCTCCGCCAGCCAGATCCGCGCCGACGTCGAGCGGTTCCTCTCCGAACTCCTCACCAATGGCCTGGTCGCGCCCGTGGCGACGCCTGCGCAGGGAGATCGCCAGATACCGTAGGTCGGTCCCGAAGCTCCGGGCGTTGCACTGGAGGGACTGGAAGGACCTCGTCCGGGCCCAGGTGGCGCTGATCCGCGCCCAGCGGGAGATGAAACGGCTGCCGACCGGCGAAATGGTGCGCGACGAAACCGCACCGCCGGGCGATGGGTCGGCGATGGCCGAGAACCGGATTGTCGACGCGCGGCGCGTCGCGCTCGCCGTCAATCGGGTTGCCGAATTCGGCATGTTCCGCCCCCGATGCCTCGTCAGGTCGAGAGCTCTGCGCCAGATGCTGGACGCGGAAGGTATCAAGGGGGCGCAAGTACGCGTTGGAGTGCAGTTGTCCCAGGGCCACTTCCGCGCCCATGCCTGGGTTGAATACGATGGCCAGGTCGTCGGCGACGATCCGGCGAGGGTGGCGCAGTTCGTCCCGATGCCGGGCCTGCGGGTCGCGGAGCTCGAATGACGGCGCAGCAATATCAGGTCTTCGGCGGGACTTTGTGGTCGGAGCTGCAGATCGACGAGCTCCCATTGTCCGAGAGCCCGGCACCGGATTGGACGTTGCGTGTCGTCGAGGGAGCACTCGCGCCGGAAGGGGAGCTGCTCGGCACCGACACGGTGTTTGGCGAAACGCGCGTTCGCGGTTTCCGCCGCCCGGATGGCCTGGGTCTGGTGTTCGATGATACCGGCCGGTTTGACGTGTCGGCCGATGGTTCTCTCATCACCTGGCATCGACCGCCCGACGTGGTCGTCGAATCGGCCCAGGCGGACATAACGAGTCGCGTGCTGGCTCTGGCGCTGCACGCCGGCGGCGTCTTCGCGCTGCATGCGAGCGCGGTGTCCATCAATGGGGCCGGTATCGCGTTCCTGGCCCCGAAGCATCATGGCAAGTCGACGTTGTGCAGCGCGCTGGTGCTGGCCGGCGCGCGCGCCCTGAGCGACGACACCGTCCCGGTCCGCCCGGGAGACCAGCCACGGCTCGCCCCCGGTCTCCCGCGCCTCCGCCTCTGGAGCGACACCGCCGCTCGCCTGTTCGGCGTGGAACGGGATGAAGCCGGCGCACTGCGCAAGCACGTGATGGACCAGCTCGAGGCGGGGCAGATCGAAACCAGGACCGTCCCGTTCCGCGCGGCCTACGTGCTCAACCCCGTGCCGGACCTGCCGGATGGCGCCGCGGTACGCCGGGACCGGCTCGACGCCGTCGGGGCGACGATCACACTCGTTATGCACGCGAAACTCGGTCCGGTCCTGACCGGGGCGGAATCGCCGGTCGTCCTCACCCGGGCCGCGGACATCGCGCAGACGGTGCCGGTGTACGCGCTGCACGTGGTGCGTGACCTGAGTCGGATCGACGAGGTGGCCCGTCAGCTCTTCGCGTGGCACGCCGGCGAAGGTGATGACGCGGGCGATGGCGCGTGACGACACCGGCCGCCGGTCAGGTCAGCAGTACAGACGAGGAATCGGGGGGCAGCGTCGTCCGGGTCGAGGGCCTGACGAAGCGCTTCCCTACGCGTCGCGGCCTCAAGGCGGCGCTGCTGCACCCCTTCGATACCGCGAAGGCCACCGTCGTGTCGGGGGTCTCCTTCACCGCCGACGCCGGTGAATTCCTGGGACTGCTCGGACCTAACGGGGCCGGGAAGACGACGCTCCTGAAGATGCTGTCGACGCTCATCGTTCCCGATGAGGGGTCGGCGACCGTCGACGGATACGACGTCGTGCGCGACGCCGGGGTGGTGCGCGCGCTGGTTTCGCCCTGCCTGGCCATGGAGCGGAGCCTGTACTACCGGCTGACAGCGCGGCAGAACCTCGAGGTATATGCGGACCTGCAGGACCTCCCGCGCGCCGAACGTTCCGGGAGGATCCAGGACGTCCTGCAGGCGGTGTCGCTCTCGGACACCGGGACGAAGCTCGTGGGCCAGTTCTCGAGCGGCATGCTGCAGCGGCTGCTGATTGCGCGCGCGCTCCTCACGCGGCCGCGGCTCCTGCTGCTCGATGAGCCAACGCGCAGCCTCGATCCGATTTCCGCGCGCGAATTCCGGGCGTTCCTCCGCGAGGAACTGGCGAGGGAGCGTGGGGTTGCGGTGATCCTGGCGACGCATAACGCGGAGGAGGCGTTCGAGCTGTGCGACCGCGTTGGAGTGCTCGACCAGGGGCGCCTGCTGGCGAGCGGCGCGGCCACACAGCTTTCGCGTGAATTCCTGGGGGTGCGGTACCGCCTGACCACGACGCAGCCCGACCACCCCGGGCTCCGGGAGCTGTCGGCGCTCGGCGTCTCGGTCCTGGACAGCGAACGACATTCCAGAGCCGGGGATGACTGGCATGACCTGACCCTCCGGATGGAGCTCCGCCACGACCCGTCGGCGGTGCTGGCGCAGCTGTCGAGCCAGGGGATGCGCATCGCGGCGTTCGAGCCGATCCGGCCGTCGCTGGCCGACCTGATCGAGGGGGTCGTGGACCGGGGACGTGCCACATGACGGCGAGGGCGATCGGGGCGCTGACGCGGGCGTCGTGGTACCACGCCAGGACCAGCGGGTTGTGGCTCGTTGTGCGGTTCTTGGGCCTCATATTCACGTCGTTTACGATCTACTTGATCATCACCGCGCTGGAGACAACAATAAAGAAGAACATCACCGGCGAGTCGGATCAGTATTTCGGATTCATGCTGGTGGGGATGGTCGCGCTCATGTTCGTCACCGCGTCGATCTCCACACTGCAGGGGACGATCGCGGGCGGCATTTCCACCGGGTACTTCGAGTCGCTATTGATGACGCGAGCGCCGGTTCCGTGGATCCTGTCCGGGTTGACGTCGTACGGACTCATCCTGACCGCGATCCGCGCCACGATCATGCTCGTGGCCGGCTGGGCGCTGGGGGCCCAGGTGGCGTGGAGCCAGGCTCTCCCGGCGGCGTTGATCATCCTGGTGCTGGTCGCCACGCACTGGGGCATCGGTCTGATCGGCGCGGGGTTGATCATCGCCTTCCGGACGGCGGGCCCCCTCAACACGATCGTGACGACGCTCTCGGTCTTTTTTGGTGGCGTCTACTATCCCGTCTCTGCCATTCCGTCCTGGCTCAAGAGCATATCCGATGCGACCCCGCTGTCGTACGGCTTACGGGCCCTCAGGCGGGTCCTTCTTCAGGGGAACGACCTGAGTGCTGTTTCCTCAGACCTGGCGATCCTCGTGGCCATGGGAGTGCTGACGCTGATGGTTGGCTCGTGGGCTTTCGCGACCTCGCTCCGCTACGCGAAACGGGCCGGGACGCTGAGCACGTACTGAGGCTGAGGGGAGAAACCCGAGTCAGGGGGTTGGAAAGGGCGAAGGAGAGCGGTGCGTACCCGCGCCCAGCCGGGTGCCCGGAGCGCCGCTATCTCTTTCCCAATCGTTGACTTTGGTCATTCCGGAGTCCAGATTATGCGGCTCTCGATCACCGGCCCGGCACTACCAGGTCGCTGACGGAGACCGCCGACGTGCTGCGCGTCGGCTCCCTATGGGTCCGCGATGTCCGCGGGGATCGCTTGGAGAGGATCCGGGGTCCTGCCGAACGGCTCGATCCTTCCCGAAAAGCGACGCAGGACAATTCAACGCTGGAGCAGCATCCCAGCGCGCCTTGGGTCCCCTTCGCGCACCAGTGGCGGAAGCACCCGGCGAGAGCGGATGGATACCGGTCCCTGCCTGAAGGGGCGACAAGGTCCACCCGCGTTTGTATTTGGGGCAGCGACAGGCGACAAGCGAACTGCAACAGGACACGGATTCAAGCGGCCAGGCCGCGGACGGATATACGAGAGAAATGCCACGAACCACACCGCTCGAGCATTACCGTAACATCGGCATCATGGCCCACATCGATGCCGGGAAAACGACCACGACCGAGCGTATCCTCTACTACACGGGCAAGTCCCACAAGATGGGCGAAGTCCATGATGGCGCGGCCACCATGGACTGGATGGAGCAGGAGCAGGAGCGGGGGATCACCATCACGTCCGCCGCAACGACCTGCTTCTGGCGCCGTCATGGGGCGAGCGCCGACGGTGGTGAGGGGCCCGAGTACCGGATCAACATCATCGACACGCCGGGTCACGTCGACTTCACGGTGGAGGTCGAGCGGTCGTTACGCGTCCTGGACGGCGCCGTCGCCCTCCTCGACTCGGTCGCCGGCGTGGAACCGCAGACCGAGACGGTATGGCGCCAGGCCGACCGGTACCGCGTGCCGCGAATGATCTTCGCGAACAAGATGGACCGCGTGGGCGCGAACTTCGATCGCTGCCTGGAGATGATCCGCGAGCGCCTGACGCGACGCGCCTTCCCGCTGCAGCTCCCTGTCGGTTCCGGCGAGCTGTTCACCGGCCACATCGACGTCATCGAGCGGAAGGAGTACATCTTCCACGACGAGACCCTCGGCAAGACCTTCGACATCGTCGACGTGGCGCCCGAGTTCGTGGACCGGATGGAGCAGGCGCGGCACGAGCTGATCGAGGCCGCGGTGGAGCACGACGAGCAGCTGCTCGAGAAGTACCTGGCGGGCCAGGAGCTGACGGTCGACGAGATCCGGCGCGCGATCCGCAAGGCGACCGTGGCCATGCAGTTCGTCCCCGTCCTTTGCGGCGCCTCGTTCAAGAACAAGGGCGTGCAGGCGCTGCTGGACGCCGTGCTCGACTACATGCCGGCACCGATCGACGTGCCCGCCATCGAGGGACACCTGCCGCACCACGACGAGACCTTCGAGCAGCGGGTCGTCCAGGACGATGCGCCGTTCGCGGCGCTGGCGTTCAAGATCGCGACCGACCCGTTCGTGGGAAAGCTCACGTTTTTCCGCGTCTACTCGGGCGTCCTCGCGTCAGGCAGCTACGTGTACAACTCGACCAAGGACAAGCGCGAGCGCGTCGGCCGGTTGCTGCAGATGCACGCCAACAAGCGCGAGGAGATCCAGGAAGTACGCGCCGGCGATATCGCGGCGGCGATCGGGCTCAAGGACACGCGCACGGGAGACACGCTGTCGGACGACGAGAACCCGATCATCCTGGAAGCGATGAAGTTTCCGG
>DAIUET010000020.1:0-5464 GCA_036845045.1 Gemmatimonadaceae bacterium
TCTCGGCCAAGAAGGGCACCGGCGTTCCCGAATTGCGCGAGCAGATCCTGCTCCAGGCCGAGCTGCTCCACCTCAGGGCGAATCCCAATCGGGGCGCGGTCGGCGCGGTCGTCGAGGCGCAGCTGGATCCGGGAAAGGGTCCGGTGGCGAGTGTGCTGGTACAGAATGGCACGCTCAAGGTCGGCCAGAACTTCATCTGTGGGCTGTTCTCCGGCCGAGTGCGCGCGCTGCTCGATGAGCGCGGTAAACCGGTCAAGGAAGCCGGTCCCGCAATTCCGGTGCAGGTGCTCGGCCTCACGGGCGTCCCGATGGCCGGCGACCAGTTCCTCGTGGTCGACGACGCCACGCAGGCCCGCGACATCGCGCAACGACGCGAGCGTCTCGACCGCGAGGCGAAGTCGCGCCGTACCGCCAAGGGTTCGGTGACGCTCGAGGATTTCATGTCGCAGGCCGCGGCGGGTCAGATGCGAACGCTGCCGATCCTCATCAAGGCCGACCAGGGCGGTCCCGCCGAAGCGCTGGCCGACGCCCTGTCGCACATGTCGAACGCGGAAGTGCAGATCCAGGTCATCCATCGCGGCGTCGGCGCCATCACCGAGAGCGACATCCTGCTCGCCCGTACCGCCGGCGCGATCATCATCGGCTTCCATGTCCGGCCCGACAACAACGCCCGGGCCGCCGCCGAGCGGGAAGGCGTCGATATCAAGCTGTATCGCGTGATCTACGACGCGGTGAACGACATCCGGGCCCGACTCGAGGGACTGCTGCGCCCCGAGGAACGCGAAATTATCCTCGGCGAGGCCGAGGTCCGCGAGATCTTCAAGGTCTCGCGGGTCGGTACGATTGCCGGCTGCTCGGTTCGCAGCGGCGTGATCAACCGGCAGTCCCGCGTCCGCGTCATCCGCGACGGCGTCGAAGTGTACGCCGGCACGATCGCCTCGCTGCGTCGCTTCAAGGAGGACGTGCGCGAGGTGAAGGAAGGGTACGAGTGCGGCATCGGCATCGAGAACTTCAATGACATCAAGGTCGGCGACGTGATCGAGTGCTATCGCAAGGAAGAATTCGCGCGCACGCTGCAGCAGGCGGAAGCCGCGACATAGCGTCAGGCACGCCTGCTGGCCGCCGCGCGGACAGCAGGGCGTAGGCGCGACCCTCGGATCTCCACTCTGACTCAGGATGCACCATGGGTGATTCCCGGCGCCCCGATCGTGTCGCAGAAGCGATCCGGGAGGCGGTGGCGATGTTTCTGGCGGAAGGCGTCAAGGACCCGCGGGTGACCGGTCTCGTCACCGTCACCGGCGTGGACGTGACGCGTGACCTCCGGCATGCCAAGGTGCATGTGAGCATCCTCGGCTCCGACGCGGAAAAGAAGGAGACGATGGAAGGCCTGCAGTCGGTCGCCGGCCACCTGCGCGCGAGGCTGGGCCGCACGCTCCGTCTCCGCGTCACGCCGGAACTCGACTTCCGGTACGACGCCAGCATCGCTCACGCGGCGCGCATCGACTCCCTGCTGGAGCAGATCCGCACCGGTGAGGCGGACCCCGATGGCGGCCGCGAGAAGTGATGGCCTGCTGCTGGTGGACAAGCCGGCGAGAATGAGTTCGCACGATGTCGTCGCGATGGTGCGCCGGGCGCGGGGCGGGGTGAAGGGCGGGCACACCGGCACGCTCGATCCGTTCGCGACGGGGCTCCTGCTCGTTGCGTTAGGCAGGGCCACCCGGCTGATCCGGTTCGTGCCCGCCGAACCGAAGGTCTATCGCGCGACGATCGCGTTCGGCCTGGCGACGGACACCGACGACATTACCGGCAACCCGGTCGGGCAGGGACCCGTTCCTTCCGATGCGACGGTGATGCAGGCCATCCCCGCGTTGACGGGCCACTTCCAACAGGTCCCGCCGGACTTTTCCGCGCGTCACGTCGAAGGCCGGCGCGCGTACGCCATCGCGCGGAAGGGAGGAGCACCCGACCTCGCGCCATCCCCCGTCTCGGTGCAGCGCTGGGAGGTCCATTCCCTGGGCGATGGCCGCCTCGACGCAACGATCCGCTGTGGCTCCGGCACGTACATCCGGGCACTGGCCCGGGACCTGGGACGTCTCTGCGGGACGGCGGCGCACCTCGTGTCGCTGCGCCGGACCAGCATCGGTCCGTTCGACGTGCGGGACGCCGTGGCGCCTGACGAGAGTGGCGAAGCGCCGCTGCTTCCCGCCGCCGATGCCCTCGCCGGCATGCCGCGGCGCGTGGTCGCGCGTGATGACGTCACCCGCGTGCGGCACGGCCAGCCGATCGCCGCGCACGACGTGGGGTCGTTCGTCGCCCTGATGGACGAAGCGGGCGACCTCGTGGCGGTGGCCAAGCGCGAGGGTGAGTGGTGGCAGCCGCGCGTGGTGATCAGTGGTGACTGACGTTCCGCTCGATTCCGGCCTGCCGCCGGATGTGCATCGGACCGCCGTCACGGTGGGCAGTTTCGATGGCGTCCACCGCGGCCACCAGGACGTCCTGCGGCAGCTCGTCGAGCGCGCGCGCCACCTTCGCGTACATAGTCTCCTCATCACCTTCGATCCGCACCCGCTCGAGGTCGTGAATCCCGCCGCGGCGCCCCGCCTCCTGACCGTGGGAGACGAGAAACTCGAGGTACTCGCTGAGTCCGGAATCGACTTCCTCGCTGTGCTTCCGTTCACGCACACCCTCGCGGCGTTCAGCGCTGAGCGGTTCGTCGACGAGATCCTGCTCGGTCGCTTCCGGATGCATGACCTGCTCATGGGATACGACCACAGGTTTGGCCACAATCGTTCCGGCGATGCCGACACGATGCGGCGCCTGGGAGGGGAACGGGGATTCGAGGTGAGTGTCGTGCCAGCCGTCACCGTCAATGGCGGCCAGTCGGTCTCCTCGACGGCGATTCGGCGTGCCGTGGCGGGCGGTGATCTGGACGGAGCCTTCAGGGGACTGGGGCGTCGCTACTCGCTCGGCGGATTGGTGGTGCCGGGCGCCAGTCGGGGACGGCTGATAGGATTTCCCACGGCGAATGTGGCCGCCCCCGGACCCCGGAAACTGCTGCCACCGGAAGGTGTGTACGCGGTTCGCGTGCAGACGCCTCGGGGTCCGTACGACGGCATGGTGAACCTCGGGCCGCGTCCGACCTTTGGGGACACCGAAACCGTTGTCGAAGCGCACCTGTTCGACGCCGAGCTGGATCTGTATGGTGCCAGGGTACGCGTCGACTTCGTGGAGCGCCTCCGCGACACCCAGAAGTTCAGTGGCATCGACGCGCTCAAGGCCCAACTGACCGCGGATGCGGCTCATGCGCGGCGCATTCTCGCTCCACGTTGACAGCGCACCCGCAACAGTCAACCTGGCGCCTGCGACAGCGTTAACCGCTTGATCTGACGGAATTTGCGATTGACTCCCACGCTCTTCCGCCCTAACGTTCTTAGCTCTCCAAACTCGATCCGACCGGCGCATGACGAACCTGAAGTACCGACTGCTGACGATCCTGGGGCTCATCCTGGCGTCCGCATGGTCGCTCTGGCCCCGCACTGTCATCGAGCGCGTGAAGCGCGATGGCGTCTTCGTGTACGACACCGTGCAGCGGGTCCCGCTCAAACGCGGACTCGACCTGCAGGGCGGCATGTATCTGGCGCTCGAGGTGGACGAGTCGAAGGGCGCAGTCGCGAACAAGGAAGACGCGCTGCAGCGTGCGTTGAAGGTGGTGCGCAACCGGATCGACGAGTTTGGCGTCGCCGAACCCACCGTGCAGACGGCCGGGGACAACCGCATCATCGTCGAGCTCCCGGGGATCGATGACCCGGAACGCGCGGAAGCGGTGGTACAGCAGGCGGCTCACCTGCAGTTCATGATCACCGACGAAACGAACGCCCTCGAGCGCGCGCTGCGCCGGCTCGACCAGATCGCCACGGAAGTGGGCGGACCCGCGTCACCGGGCGCGTTAGGCGACACGACCCGGCGGTCGCCGGTGTCGGGGCTGGAAAAGCTCTTCACCCCGGACAGCGCAGGAAAGGGCAGCGACACGACGAAGGCCGATACCGCGGCGGTCACGCCGCCAACCGGTGGTCCCATATCGAGCCTGCTCCAGCGCGGCGACATGCCCGGTGAGTTCTACGTCACCCGGGAAAACGCGCCCCGCGCGGAATACTACTTTTCCCTCCCGCAGATCCAGCAGGCTTTCCCGCCCGGCAAGTCGCTCAAGTGGGGCGCCGACACGCTGTCGATCGGTGGCCAGGTGTATCGCACCCTCTACGTCGTGGATGCCCGCCCGATCATCACCGGTGAATCCATCAACGACGCCCGTCCCAACACCTCGCCCATCGACGGCACCGTCGTCGAGTTCCAGCTCGACAACGAGGGCGGCCGCCGGTTCCGGACCGAGACCGCCAAGCATATTCAGGACTACATGGCCATCGTGCTCGATGACCGGGTCATGGGCCGTCCGCCGGTCATCCAGAGCGCCATCGGGACGCGCGGGCAGATTACGCTCGGCCGCCGGGATATCCAGCAGGCGCAGGACCTGGCGCTCGTCCTCCGCGCCGGTGCGCTCCCCGTGCCGCTCAAGATTGCCGACGTCCGCAGCATCGGCGCGAGCCTGGGCGACGACGCCATCCGCCAGGGCCTCTCGGCTGGTGCGTTAGGCATCGCCATCGTCATCCTGATCATGGTCGTGTACTACCGCTTCAGCGGGATGCTCGCCGTCGTCGGCCTGATGTTCTACTCCCTCACGACGCTGGCCGTTCTCGCCGGCTTTGGCGCTGTGCTGACGCTCCCCGGCATCGCCGGCTTCGTCCTGTCCATCGGCATGGCGGTCGACGCCAACTTCCTGATCTTCGAGCGGATCCGCGAGGAAATCGAGCGGGGCAAGACCATTCGCACGGCGATCGACGAGGGCTTCAGTCACGCCTGGAGCGCCATCGTCGACACCCACGTCACCACGGCGCTGACGGCCGCGATCCTGTACCAGTTCGGGACGGGGCCCGTGCAGGGCTTCGCCGTCGCGCTGCTGGCCGGTCTCGCCTCGTCGATGGTCAGCGCGATCTTCGTCGTGCGCACGCTCTTCCTCGTGTGGTTGAACCGTACCCGCGGCACGGCGCCGCTGAGCATCTGATGCTGCGAATCCTCTATAACACCAAATTCGACTTCATCCGGCGCTGGAAGCCGGCCGTCATCGGCATCACGGCCTTCATTGTTCCGGCGGTCGCGCTGATCCTCCTCAACGGCTTCAACTGGAGCATCGAGTTCACCGGCGGTACGCGCATCCAGTTGCTGTTCAACAACCCGGTGGACGTCGCCGCGGTCCGCAGTGAGCTGGCCACGGCCGGCTTCGCGAACGCGGAGATCGCCACCTTCGGCGGTCCGAACGAACTGATGATCCGCGTGCAGGACCCGACCGCCGTCGCGCAGCAGGATCGCGGCGCCGGCACGGTCGTGACGCAGATCCGGGCGGCACTCGACC
>DAIUET010000020.1:5474-16849 GCA_036845045.1 Gemmatimonadaceae bacterium
GCCGGCTCGTACACCGTCGTGGGCGCGGAAGGCGTCAGCCCGAAGGTCGGCGACGAGCTCAGTCGACAGGCGGCAATCGCCGTCCTCATCGCCTTCGGCATCACGTTGATGTATCTCGCCTGGCGCTTCGAGTGGCGTTTCGCGCTGGCCACCATTCTGGCCACGATGCATGACATCGTCGCCACGCTCGCGTTCATGAAGTACATGAACCTGGAGATCTCGCTCTTCGTCGTCGGCGGCATCCTCACCGTCATCGGCTATTCGATGAACGACAAGGTGGTGGTCTTCGACCGCGTCCGGGAGAACCTGAAGAAGGGGCGCAAGCTCCCGCTCTACGACCTCCTCAACCAGTCGGTGAACGAAACGCTGCCGCGGACGGTGATGACCGGTTCGACGACGCTGGCCTGCCTGCTCGCGCTGCTCATTTTCGGCGGCGATGTGATCAGGCCGTTCGCCTGGGTGCTGACCTTCGGGATCATCATCGGGACGTTCAGCTCGATCTACGTCGCCTCGCCGATCCTTCTCTGGATCGAGCGGAAGTATCCGCGCACGTCGGCCGACAAGGCGCACGTCTCGGCGAGCCAGGCGCGAGCCGAGTCGCAGACCGAAGCGTCGCCCCGGCCGGCGCGCGGCAGCCGGACGACGGCGGGGCGTTAGGCAGGCGGAGGGCGCGGCGCTCGCTCGCATGCCGCCCTTTACGGACAGTCACGTCCACCTGGCCGACCCGGCGTTCGACGCCGACCGCGATGCGGTCATCGCCGCCGCGCGTGCGGCCGGTGCCCAGGCGCTGGTCTGCATCGGCGAAACCCCCGCGGCGGCAGACCGTGCCCGCAGCATCGCCGTGGCGCACCCCGGCTTCGTCTGGCACACCGCCGGCATGCATCCGCACGACGCCGCAGCCTTCGACCTCCGTCGCGACCTCCTCCGGATCGGCGAGCAGATCGATCAGGGCGCCGTGGCCATCGGCGAGTGCGGGCTCGACTACCACTACGACCACTCCCCGCGTGAGGCGCAGCGCGAGGTCTTCGGCGCCCAGCTCAGGCTCGCCGCCGAAACCGGGAAACCCGTGGTGGTTCACACACGCGACGCGGCGGATGACACCGCGGCGATGATCCGGGAGGCCGGCTCGGCCGGCGTCCGCGGCGTCCTCCACTGCTTCACCGGCCCGGTGACGCTGGCCGAAGTGGCGCTCGAATCAGGATGGTACGTGTCGTTCGCGGGGGTCGTCACCTTCCGCAAGTGGACCGCCGACGAACTCATTCGATCGATTCCCGCCGACCGGATCCTGCTGGAATCGGATGCACCGTATCTCGCGCCCGTGCCCATGCGCGGAAAGCGCAACGAGCCGGCGCACGTTGCGCTCACCCTCGCCAGAGTTGCGGACGTGCGGAGTCTCGATGTCGACACCATGGGCGAGCTGGTCGTGGCGAACGCGGTCAGGCTTTTCGGGCTGGCAGTGGCTGATGCCCATCCGTAGGTTGCTGCCCGCTGCCCCCCTGCCCGCTGCCCGCACCACTCCCGCACCCGTAACCATGAGCGTCCCCTCGGATATCCAGATTGCGCAACAGGCGAAGATGCGCCCCATCACCGATGTGGCTGCGGAACTCGATCTCACGCCCGACGATCTGGACCTGTACGGGAAGTACAAGGCAAAAATTCCGCTCGAGATTTCCGAGCGACCGGCTCGCGGAAAACTGGTCATTGTCACCGCAATCAATCCGACCGCGGCTGGTGAGGGGAAAACGACGACGTCGGTCGGCCTGGCGCAGGCGTTCCGCCGGCTGGGAAAGCGCGTCGCGTTGTGCGTCCGCGAGCCGTCGCTCGGACCGGTCTTCGGCGTGAAGGGTGGCGCCGCCGGCGGCGGATATGCGCAGGTCCTCCCGATGGACGACATCAACCTGCACTTCACCGGCGACTTCCATGCGATCTCCAGCACGCACGCGTTGCTGGCGGCCATGCTCGACAATCACCTCCAGCAGGGCAATGCGCTGGGGATCGATCCCCGCCGCATAACGTGGCCGCGAACGATCGACATGAACGACCGGGCCCTCCGAAAGGTGATCATCGGCCTCGGCGGTCCGGCCGAGGGAGTACCGCGCGAAGAGCGCTTCGTGATCATCCCCGCCAGCGAGATCATGGCCATTGTCGCCCTGGCGTCGAGCGTGAAGGATCTCGAGGAGCGTCTGGCCCGCGTCATCGTCGGCTCCACGTATGGTGCGGAGCGAAAGCCTGTCCGGGCCGGGGACCTGAAGGCGGCCGGAGCGATGGGCCTTCTATTGAAGGACGCCATCCGCCCGAACCTGGTCCAGACGCTCGAGGGCGGGCCGGCCTTCGTGCATGCGGGGCCGTTCGGCAACATTGCGCATGGTTGCAACTCGGTCATCGCCACCCGCTCGGCCCTTGCGCTGGCCGACATCGTCGTCACGGAAGCGGGATTCGGATCCGATCTCGGCGCCGAGAAGTTCTTCGACATCAAGTGCCGGTCCGCCGGACTCAAGCCCGAGGCCGCGGTCCTGGTCGCGACGATCCGGGCGCTCAAGCTGAACGGTGGTGCCGACAAGAAGAAGCTTGGGACCGAGGACCTGGGCGCGCTGGAGCGCGGATTGCCGAACCTCGACCACCACATCATGAACGTGAAGCAGTTCGGGCTCCCGGTGGTGGTGGCGGTGAACCGCTTCACGTCCGACACCGACGCCGAGCTCGCGATGGTAGTGGAGGCGGCGAGGCGGGCGGGAGTTCGCGTGGCGATGTGTGAAGTGTGGGCGCGCGGAGGCGCGGGCGGTGAGGAGCTCGCCCAGCAGGTGCTCGGCCTTCTCGACGAGGGAAGTGCGCGCTTTGCACCGTTGTACGACGCCGCGCTGCCCATCCGCGAAAAGATTTCCATCATCGCGTCACGGGTGTACGGCGCGGCGGGTGTGGACTATGCGCCGAAGGCCGACCGCAACATCGAGTACCTGCAGTCCATCGGACTTGGTGGCACGCCCATCTGCATGGCCAAGACCCAGTATTCCCTGAGCGAGGACGCCTCCCGTCTCGGCCGTCCCACCGGTTTCCGCATCACGGTGAATGAAGTGTATCCCGCCGCCGGCGCCGGTTTCGTCGTGGCCCAGTGTGGTGACATCATGACCATGCCCGGGCTGCCGAAGGAGCCGGCGGCCGAGCGTATGTCGGTCAAGCCCGACGGCAGCATCGTCGGCCTGTTCTAAGGGAGCCTGACATGAGCACGCGCATTGTCAGTACAGAGTCGGCACCTGCGGCGATCGGCCCCTATTCGCAGGCTATTATCGCCGGTGGCTTCCTGTTCACTGCCGGCCAGATTCCGATCGACCCCGACTCGAAGGGGGTGGTCGAAGGTGACATTGTCCCGCAGACGCAGCGCGTCCTGGAGAACCTGGGGGCCGTGCTGGCCGCTGCCGGCGCCACCTGGAAGGACGTGGTGAAGACGACGGTCTTCCTGCAGGACATGGGCGACTTCGCCCGCATGAACGAGGTGTACTCGTCCGTCATGGGCGAAGCGCGCCCGGCGCGCTCGACGGTGCAGGTCGCCGGACTGCCGAGGGGAGTGCTCGTTGAGATCGAGCTCGTCGCGCATCTGGGATGACTGCGACGGAACAGTCAACAGGAAAAGGCAAGGAACAAGTTTAGAATCGGAGGGCCCGAGCAGACGCGAGGGCCCCTGTTCATTCCCTGCTTCCCGCTTCCTGTTTCCGGTCGATTCGTCAAGCAGCCACACGCACGGGCTGTTCAGCAAAGTAGGAACGAGGCGGTTAGAATCTTGAGGGCCCGAGCAGACGCGAGCGCCCTCACAGTCCTTCTTCCTTCCTCCTTCCACTTCCTCCTGTCTGTCCCCATGACCGACATCAGAGAAAAGACCTTCCGATTGACTCAATTCGCCCGCTGCGCGGGTTGAGCCGCCAAACTGGGTCCGGGTGACCTAGCCCGCGCCCTCGCGCCGCTGGACGCGAGACCCGATCCCCGAATCCTGGTTGGTCGCGAGACCTTCGATGACGCGGGAGTCTTCCGGCTGTCCGACACCCTCGCGCTCGTCCAGACCGTCGATTTCTTCGCGCCGATTGTCGACGATCCGTACCAGTTCGGGCAGATCGCTGCCGCGAACGCGTTGTCCGACGTGTACGCCATGGGCGGTGAGCCATTGACCGCGCTCAGCATCGTGGGGTTTCCAACGGCGACACTGCCTATCGAGGTGCTGACTGAAATCCTCCGCGGAGGCCAGGACAAGGTCCATGAAGCCGGCGCATCCATCGTCGGTGGACACTCCATCATCGATGAGGAACTGAAGTACGGTCTCTCCGTGACCGGCAGGGTTCACCCCGATTGCATCCTCACCAACAGCGGCGCACGGGTGGGCGACACGCTCGTGCTCACCAAGCCACTCGGGACAGGCTTCGTCACCACCGCGCTCAAGCGGGGCTTGCTCGAGGCCAATCAGGCGAGGCCCACGATCGACGCCATGCGCGCGCTCAATCGCGATGCGTCGCGTCAGGCAGTGGCCCTCCAGGTCAGGTGTGCCACCGACATCACGGGTTTTGGGCTGCTCGGCCATGCACTGCACATCGCGCGGGCCAGCGACGTCACCATCCGGATCGATGTTGATCGTCTCCCCGTCCTGCCCGGGGCGCCTGAAGCGTGGCGAGCCGGAGCGACCCCCGGAGGGGCCGAGCGCAACGACGCCTTCGTGAGGGAGCACACGGAATGGGGGAACACGGAAGCGTTTCACCAGGCCCTCGTTGTGGACCCGCAGACGTCGGGTGGCCTCCTCGTCTCGCTGCCTGCACCGGTTCTCGCGGACTATCTTTCCCGCGTTCCGTATGCGGTTGTGATCGGTGCGGTCCTGCCGCGCGGGGACCATGCGATTGTCCTCGCGTAAGGCGGACACGGGGGTGTCTGGGGCCTGGTGGCTCTCGTCGTCTTCAAAACGATTGTGACCTGACTTCGTCGGGTCGGGTGGGTTCGATTCCCATACGCTCCCGCCACCGACCGCCTGCAACGTCCGAGGGTTCGTGTTCGACCGACTCCCCTGCTTTCACGCGTTCTGGCTCGCTCTCTGTGCGCTGCTGCTCGCAGCGTCCAATGCGAGACTGTCCGGTCAGGTCACCGGCGACACGACGCGGGCTGACACGGCGCGGCGGGTTTCGGCGCTGGCGCAGATCCGCCCCGATTCGCTCCGGCCGCCGGTCTCACCGGGGCGCGCCTTCCTGACATCGCTCCTCGTGCCAGGGCTCGGCCAGTCACGCCTCGGCCGCCAGCTGCCCGGCGCGATCTATGCGGGCATTGAAGCGATGTCCGTCGTTATGCTGCTCAAGGCGCAGAATGACCTCCGCATCGCGCGCAGCCAGGCCGCCGACCGTATCGTGAACCGGTACCGCGTGGATGAAACGACTGGCGCTCCCGTGCTCGATGCGAACGGCCGCTTCGTTCCGCTGGACACTCTGCCGAACCGATTCGATACGGAACGGATCGAAGCCCGGCGGACACAGGTGGAGGACTGGATCGCGGTGCTGGCCTTCAATCATCTCTTCGCCGGCGCGGACGCGTTCGTGGCGTCGCTGCTCTGGGATCTCCCGGCGAGAGTCGGCGCGCGACACCTGCCGCGCGGGTTCGGCCTCGGACTCAGCGTCCGCTGGTAGCTGTCAGTGGCGCGGTGCGATGCACCGCGGCCACTTCCAGTTCGGGATGCTCCTGTGACCAGCGATGCAGCCGTACCGCGTCGTCACGGATGGTGAGGTAGGTCGTGTCGTCCATCCAGGTCCCCGCGTTCGCATACACGCCCGATTCCGTCCGCTCCAGCAGCGCCACGTGCGAGTGACCATAGATGAGCAGGTCGGTGTCGGGCATCGACCGGAGTTCCCGATGAGCCACCTGCCGGAGCCCCTCGCCACCGTCCCGGGCGCGGTACGTCCGGCTGGCATGCGACGACCCTAACGCGATCCGGCTGCCCAGGTCGGGATGGATCCACCGGAAGGCGCGGATCGACCAGGGGTGACGAAGGACGCGTCGCAGCAGCCGGTACCGTCGGTCCTCGACATCGCGCAGGCCATCGCCATGATCGACCCGGGTCTGCCACCCCGCTATCGATCCCGTCCACGGACCTGCGTGGTACCGCACGCCCACATCTTTCGTCAGCACGTCACCCCCCCAGCAGTCGTGGTTGCCGGCGACCCACAGCACCGGAATGCCCACCTCGGTGATGCGCGACAGTGCCGCCAGCACACGGAACCCGGATCGCGGAATGACCGTGCGCCACTCGAACCAGAAGTCGAACAGGTCCCCGTTGATGATCACCGAACCGGCGGCGTCCCGGACATGCTCCAGAAAGCCAAGCAGCGCCCGTTCGACCGTCGGCGGCGTGACGCCGAGGTGCGCATCCGAGAAGACAAAGCAGGGGGCCGGCAGCACGCGCACAGTCTATCACTCCCGCGTGCCTTTACAACACCGCCCGCGCCCGCGATCATGCGCCGGCTCACTGCGCTGTTTCCGTTCCGTCCATCCCATGACCGAGGCGCTGGATCCCAGACCCCAGGAGATCGTGTTCCGCGTGCGGTACGGCGAAACGGACCGCATGGGAGTCGTGTATCACGCCGAGTATCTGGCCTGGTGTGAAATGGGCCGCACCGAATACATCCGGTCCCTGGGAATGTCGTACGCGGAAATGGAGCGGCGCGGCGTCCCGCTGGCCGTTGCGGAGGCCACGATCCGCTACCACGCGCCCGCGCGCTACGACGACCTCATACGCGTGTCGACCGTGCTTGCGCGTCTCGGCTCGCGCGGACTCACCTTTGACTACGTGATCGCCAATGCGGAATCCGGACAGCGGCTGGCCAGCGCCAGCACGATGCTGGTCGCGCTCGACCCCGATGGCAGGGCCACGACGATCCCGGCCGATATTCGCGCGTTGCTGGCCGGGTCCGATGATCGTTAGGCCGCTGTTGGACCGCGCTCGCCGTCTGGCAGTTGGCGCCCTTTGGCAGTTCGCGCCTTTTGGCATTTCGCGCCCGTCGGGCCGGGTTCGCGCCCTTTGGCAGTTCGCGCCGTTTGGCATTTCACGCCCCTCGGCAACTCGCGCCCGTTGGCAGTTCGCACCCGTTGGCTGTTCGCGCCGTTTGGCTGTTCGCGCCGTTTGGCATTTCGCGCCCTTTGGCAGCTCGCGCCCTTTGGCAGTTCGCGCCGTTTGGCAGTTCGCGCCCGCTGGCAGTTCGCGCCCTTTGGCTCGTCGCGCTTGCCACTTCCCTCACGAGTTGCGCCACCGCGCCCCGCGCCGGCCCGCTCACCGGCGTTCCGGTGGCGGCGGGAGTTCCCGATACGCGACTGCCACCCGGATACCGGCGCCTCATTTTCGGCTGGGAGTACAAGGAGCGCATGTTCTCGGCGCGCGGAGACGGGGTGGCCCGCATCGCGCCGCCGGACAGCGTGCGCATCGACCTGTTTCTCGAAAACGGAAACAGTGGCGGGTACGTCATCCTGATCGGGGATTCGCTCACCGCGCTCGCGCAGGACGAGGCGCGACGGTCACTGCCACCGGAACCGCTGTTGTGGGCGGCGCTCGGTGTGGTTCGCGTCACGGCCCCCGATACTACGGCCCGGCAGGACGGCGACACGTTGCGTGTGGAAGTCGGAAGCAACCCGACCTGGCGTATGGCATTCGGTTCGCGAACGCTTGGCCGGATGGAGCAGATCGTCGGTGGGCGGATCGAACAGGTGGTAGAGCGCCGGGACTCGACTCGCGTAGTTTACAGGCAGCCGGCGGCCGGGCGATCGCTCGTCCTCACCATGCGGCGCTCCATTCCGGAATCGGGGTTCGATGCGGCGATCTGGCGTCCTTAGCCTTCTGCTGCTGACAGGCTGTCTGTACAGCCTGTCGGGGGGAGGCGGCCTTCCTCGCCACATTCGAAGCGTCGCCGTCATCCCCTTCGAGAACGAGACCGCGAACCCGGAGGTCGCCGGCGAACTCCACCTCGCGCTGCGTCGTACGCTCGGTGACCGGCTTGGCTTGCGGGAGGCGCCCGAGTCGAGGGCCAGCGCGATCGTCAC
Source organism: Gemmatimonadaceae bacterium (assembly GCA_036845045.1). Lineage (GTDB taxonomy): Bacteria > Gemmatimonadota > Gemmatimonadetes > Gemmatimonadales > Gemmatimonadaceae > JABWBJ01. The sequence goes on from DAIUET010000020.1 coordinate 13,524, forward strand.
CGGTACGATCCGGAAATACGAGCCGGACGTGCCCGTCGGCTTCAGCGCCAATCCCGCGCTGGCGACGACGGCTCGACGGCGTGTCCAGATCATGGTCGACGTGAAGATCGTCGATCAGACCACCGGCAAGACCCTGTTCGAGCGGGCCGGACTCCAGGCCGAAGGCGAATACGCCGAACGCGCCGAGCCGGCCGGGCGCAAGCAGGCGCTCGAGCGCATCGTCAACGATATCATCGAGGGAGCACAGTCGCAGTGGTGAGGACGCGGCGGGGAACGAGCCGGCTCGGCTGCCTCGTGAGTCTCCTGGTCGCCGTCACCGTCGCGTACTTCGGGTTCAACATCGGCGAGGTCTACCTTCGATTCTACCGATGGAAGGACGCGATGATGCAGGAAGCGCGGTTCGCGACCACGCGGAGTGATGAGGCAATACGGCTTCGCCTCGTGGCCGTGGCCGATTCGCTCGGGCTGCCTGACGACGCCGGCCGCATCATGATCCGGCGCGAAGCCCGGCGGATCGTGATTTCGTCACGATACTCCGAGCACGTCGAGCTCCCGCTGTTCGTCCGGGAGTTCAAGTTCAATCCGCAGGTGGTCCGGGCATTTTGACGACTCGGCGCGATCCCCGGGAGAAGGTCATGACGCGCGACGCGGCCCAGCATTGGCGCCGGGGCGCCGGTCGCGTCGTCTTCACCAACGGCGTGTTCGACCTGCTGCATCCGGGGCATGTCGATGTCCTCCACGCGGCCCGGGCGCTCGGGGACGCGCTGGTGGTCGGGGTCAACACGGACGACTCGGTCCGCCGGCTGAAAGGTCCGTCCCGCCCGGTACGCAGCGAGCGTGACCGCTGCCTGGTACTTGCGGCACTGGAAGCGGTCGACGCGGTCGTACTTTTCGATGAAGACACACCACTTCAGCTGATCCGTGCTTTATCGCCGGACGTGCTGGTCAAGGGAGGTGACTACAGCGTGGAAACAGTCGTTGGCGCGCAGGACGTGGTGGGCCGTGGCGGTGAAGTCGTGATCGTGCCGTTGACGCCCGGTCACTCGACCACGGCAACGCTGGCGCGGATGCGCGCAGGTCGCGGGGAATGACGCGCACGGATCGTCCGCACGCTGCCATGCGCCCGGTGGTGCTGGAGCGCAGTATCGTCAGGCAGGCGGAAGGGTCGTGCCTGTGCGCCTTCGGCCACACCCGCGTACTGTGCGCCGTCTCGGTGGAGGAGGGCGTTCCCGGCTGGCGGAAGGGCAGTGGCGAGGGGTGGATCACCTCGGAGTACGCCATGCTCCCGCGGGCCACGCGGACCAGAACGCCCCGCGAGCGCGCGCAGCTCGGGGGGCGGACGCAGGAAATCCAGCGACTGATCGGCCGGAGCGTACGCGCCATGCTGGACGACTTCCGCTTTGGCGAGCTGACGCTGCGCGTCGACTGCGACGTGCTCGATGCCGACGGGGGGACGCGGACGGCGGCGATCACGGGGGCCTGCGTAGCGGTAGTCGATGCTTTCCAATGGTTGGTCGATCGGGGCAGAGTACCCCGATCTCCTGTCCGTCGCCGGGTGGCGGCCGTTAGCGTGGGCGTGGTGGATGGCACCCCGCTCCTCGATCTCGACTACGATGAGGATGTGCGCGCGGCCGTCGACATGAACGTGGTGATGAGCAGTGAAGGGCGCTTCGTCGAGGTGCAGGGGACCGGGGAGCATGGCACGTTCGACCGCGCCGAACTGGATGGCCTGTTGTCAATGGCCGTTGCCGGGATCGCGACGCTGGATGGCCTGCAGCGTTCGACGTTAGGCGCTGGATGACGGCGCTGGTGGTCCTGCTGGCGACGCGGAGCGAGGGGAAACTGCGTGAGTTGCGGCCGCTCTTCGCCGCGGCGGGTATCGGCGTTCAGGATCTCCGTGACGCCGGCGTCATGGTCTCCGCCGACGAGGACACGGTCGAGGCGTTTGCGTCGTTCGAAGCCAACGCGTTGGCGAAGGCGCGTTACTTCCATGCCCTGACCGGCCGTCCCACCGTAGCCGATGATTCCGGCCTCGAGGTCATGGCGCTGAGCGGCGCGCCTGGCGTCCGCAGCAAGCGGTGGTCGGGCCGCGCGGACGTGGACGGCCAGGCACTGGACGACGCGAACAACGCCAAGCTGATGGAAACGCTCCGTGGCGTGGGTGACACCGCGGCGCGTTATGTGTGCGCGGCGGCCTATTGCGATGGCGCGCGCGAAGAGGTCGTGCGCGGCGAGACGGTGGGCAGGATCATTCGCGAGCCGCGTGGCGCGCAGGGATTCGGATACGATCCTTATTTCCTGTCGGCCGAGTTGGGTGCGACGTTCGGAGAGAGCTCGCGCGAGGCCAAGGAAGGGGTGAGCCATCGCGGGCGGGCGTTTCGCGCGCTGCTCGAGCGACTGCAGCAGTCCTGACGTGTTTCTGGCGGTCTTGTCGTCCGGATCGTTGACAATCAAGGAGGTCGGACTACAATTCCGACTTCCTCAGCGGGGCGTAGCGTAGCCCGGTATCGCGCCTGCTTTGGGAGCAGGAGGTCGCCGGTTCAAATCCGGCCGCCCCGACTCGCGCGGCGGGGAGTGCCGCGCGGACCGGCCCATGACGAGGCGCCAGTAGCTCAGTTGGATAGAGCATCAGCCTTCTAAGCTGAGGGTCGGGGGTTCGAATCCCTCCTGGCGCGCCATCTTCGGAGGTCGCGTCGCCCGCTGTGGCTCCGTTAGCTCAATTGGTAGAGCAAGCGACTCTTAATCGCTAGGTTGATGGTTCGAGTCCATCACGGAGCATGCTCGAGATTTGAGAATTGAGAGTTGAGATGAACGACGCTACTGGTCCCGTCTGAGACGCAGGGAACATTCGGCGGGTTGGCGGTGGGTCGATCGCGAGGGTGATCTCAGCCCTCCAACTCACGACTTCCAGCTGGGGTGTTCTCCCCTTGCGGTGGGGATCGAAGTAGCTAGGATTGGGGTCCCCGAAGCGACTGAAGCTGGCTTCTTTACAGGAGTTGGCCGAAGCGGACTCAGCAAGTGAGTTGCTTGCAACCACTTGACGGGGGACAGAGGACGAGGTACAATGTTTGGCTGCTCGAGACGAGCAGGTTTTTCGAATCTGAGAATGCTGTTTGACAACTGGATTGAGCGTTGATGGAAGTGCGAGGCGGACTCGTCGATCCGGGCACACGATCAGGTGTCCGGGGAGAGAACACTGACGTACTAGAAAGTGATTCGGACTTAATGCCACATAACGCGTGGCAAGCCAGTTCGGACGAGCCTTATTGAACTCTTGGAGAGTTTGATCCTGGCTCAGGACGAACGCTGGCGGCGTGCTTAACACA